>JAPLIW010000418.1 GCA_026388915.1 Deltaproteobacteria bacterium | reverse complement strand
GCCTAGGCTTTTTCCGCGGCTGGGCGCGGAAAAAGAGGCCCTACAGCCAACATCCGTAGGGGCGGTTCGCGAACCGCCCCTACACCGGCATCGATGACCCGCACACTTCATTCTTACCAACATGTTTGTAACAATGAGGCGCTAAGCGCCTAAACAAAAAAGGATGGCCTTGAAGAGCCATCCTTGATTTGGAGGCGGCACCCGGATTTGAACCGGGGAATCGCGGTTTTGCAGACCGCTGCCTTACCACTTGGCTATGCCGCCTAAAAAAATGCCTAAAATGAGCTAAAATGCCAAAAGTGCCTAAAATTGATGATCTCGTAAAAAGTCTCTTGGAGCGTCACCCCGGCGAAATCCGGGGTCCAGAACATCTTGAAATAACTGGATTCCGGCTTTCGCCGGAATGACGAATTCTATGGAATTGCGACTTTTTACGAGTTCATCAAAATTGACGTCTAAAAGGATTTTTTCAATTTCCTGCGGAAAAAAATGGAGCGGGAAACGGGATTTGAACCCGCGACTTCAACCTTGGCAAGGTTGCACTCTACCGCTGAGTTATTCCCGCTCAACCTTATGATCGCATTTGTATTTTAAAAAATGGACCCCCTCTTTGTCAAGATCAAAACAGGGTTTGCCCACCCCCAGTTTTTGAGAAGGAACTCATGTCCGAGAAAAACCCGGGAGGGAGAGGCGGAGGACGGGCGGGAAGATGATTAGAAAACGATGATCCCGCCGAGCCTGATGATCCGAATTCCTCCAGCCCGAACCCCAACGAGCACAAAAAACTGGGGACGGGCAAGCAAAACAGGGTGCGGGGGGCAGGGTGCAGAAAAAAATACAAATCCCCTGCACTCAGCACCCTCCACCCTCCAACCTCTAACCTCCAACCTCTAACTTTCTACCTATTCTTTCTTCATCACCCCCTGATAAAACTTCCAGAAGTAATCGATTCCCGACCAAAGGGTAATGATCAAGGCAATCCAAAGAAGGATGGTGCCAAGGATATGAAAATTGATCCCGAAATATTCATAATGCAGCATGAGCCCGCCCAGGGAAAGGGACTGAAAGATCATTTTCGCTTTTCCCAACCGGCTGGCGGCGATCACCTCCCCCTCTGCCGAAGCGATTCCGCGCAGGCCCGTGATGGCCACTTCCCGTCCGATAATCAGGACCACCATCCAGGCGGGGATCCGGTCCAGGGGAATGAGCATGATCATTCCCGAAAGGATCAGAAGCTTGTCGGCCATGGGATCAAGCAGCTTTCCGATGGCCGTTTCGGCCTTCTGCTGCCGGGCCAGATACCCGTCCAGAAGGTCGGTGAGGGAGGCAATACCGAAGACCAGGGCGGCCAGGAAGCTGGCTAAAGGTCCCGGTGAGGTCAGAAAAAAGATAATCAGGGGAATGGAAAAAATCCGAAGGACCGTCAGGAGGTTAGGGATATTCCGGATGGTGGCCCGTTGCTGCCCCTTGGCAACGATTTCCATGCTTCTCCCGAATCTGGAGACAGTTAGTTTTTAATTTTCAGAATGAGAAGGCTGTACCGGAGATCTGGTTTCCCTGCTGTACTCCTGATAATAACGCAAAACCCGCTGGACATAGGTCTGGGTTTCCTGATACGGAGGGATCCCCCTGTACTTGAAGACCGCTTTTTCCCCGGCATTGTAAGCGGCCAATGCCAGCTGAAGATTATCATTATAGAGATTCATCAGATAACGAAGGTACCGGACTCCCCCGTCGATATTTTCCTCCGGGTGAAAAGAATCATTCACCTGCAGACGATTGGCCGTCTGGGGCCTGAGCTGCATCAACCCTCTCGCCCCCGCCCTGGACACCGCCTTGGGGTTGAAATTCGACTCGGCCTTGATAACCGCTTTTACCAGATTGTAATCTACACTGTACTTCTGGGAGGCTTTCCAGATTTCCGGATCGTACTTTTCAAAGTTCTTACCCAGGTTGAAATGGACCCGTTTTTCTTTGATGACCAGGACCCATTTCCCTTCCGTGGTGGGCACGTTGCTGAAATGGATCACCCCGTCTTTATCCACGTATTTATAGATATCGGCCAGCAACATGGAGGGGACGGCCACTCCGGCGGCCAGGGTCCCAACCAGAAAGATGATGAATTTCAAAGTGTTTCTTCGGGGCTGATTTTTCTTCTGTTTCTTTGCCCACATCCCCCGCCGCATAAGAAACCTACCTCCCGAAGTCTTTATACCATATCTTATCGGCCTTCAAGTTGCAATCATTAAATTCTCAAAATCCCTCTTGATATTAACAAGCAAGCAGGAATCAGGCCAAGGGGGGCTGATTCCGACCTTCAAAAAATCATGAATAAAAAAAACTTAACCGCAGAGGTCGCGGAGCACGCAGAGGTAGAAATGGCCAAAAGCTCAGGGCCGGGATGCAGGGGGAAAAACGGCGTTTTTTCTCACCCTTCCCAGAAGGTCAAAACGAGAAAGGACCTTTCCAGGAACGATCTCTGCGTTCTCTGCTTCCTCTTTGTTCATCCTCTTGTCTCGATCCCCGGAGGATCGAAAGGCAAGGAGGAGTCCAGATCC
>JAPLIW010000580.1 GCA_026388915.1 Deltaproteobacteria bacterium | reverse complement strand
TGGCAAACTCCGGCCGGAAGCGTAAGGCTGAGTTGGGGATTTTCAGGACATTTTCTCTCTGGGCCACCAGGATCGAGGCGTTGGCCGTCATCCCCGGCCTCAGCTTCAGTTCCGGGTTTTTCACCAGGATCACCACATCGTAGGTGACCACGTTCTGAACGGTCACGGGGGCATTCCGGATGTCGGACACTTTTCCCTGGAAGGTAAGGTTGGGAAAGGCGTCCACGGTAAAAGTCGATTCCTGGCCGATCGCCACCCTTCCGATATCAGCCTCGCTCACGTTGGTATCGACCTGCATCTCGGTAAGATCCTGGGCGATGGTAAAGAGAGTCGGAGCCTGGAGGCTGGCGGCCACCGTCTGGCCCACGTCCACATTGCGGGAGATGACGATTCCGGTGACCGGCGCCGCAATCTTGCAGTGATCCAGGTTCACCTGGGCCAGCTCCAGCTCGGCTTCCGACTGCTTGATCTGGGCCCGGGCCGCCTCCAGCTTGGCTTTGGCCGAATCCAACTGGGCTTCGCTGGCCTTCTCCTGGGCCTGGGCGGCCTCGAGCATAGCTTGAGCCGAATCGTAGGCGGTCTGGGCGGAATCCCGGTCGCTGGCCGAGATCAGGTTACGGGCGAAGAGCTCCAGGGAACGATTCAGGTTGCGTTGGGTATCTTCCACCGAAACTCTGGCTTTAATCACGTTCGCCTTGCTGGACTCTATGTTCGACCTTGCCGTGGCAATATCGGCTTGGCCGTTCAGGAATGAGGCCCTGGCGTTTTCCACCTTGGCCTTGGCCTGGGAGACCTGGGCTTGGAAGATCGCCGGGTCGATCTGGGCGATGAGCTGATCCTTTTTCACCTGGGAATTGTAATCGGCATACAGCTTCTGAATGGTGCCGGAGACCTGGGACCCGACCAGAACGGTAATGACCGGGTTGA
This sequence comes from Deltaproteobacteria bacterium, assembly GCA_026388915.1. Classification (GTDB taxonomy): domain Bacteria; phylum Desulfobacterota; class SM23-61; order SM23-61; family SM23-61; genus SM23-61. Next base: position 5,341 of record JAPLIW010000580.1, on the reverse strand, counting down.
TCGTTCCGTTGGCGGTGACAAAGGCGGAAATGCTTCCCCGTTCCACCTTAGCCGTTCGGTATTTGACGGCCTGGTCTTTATCTTTATAAAAATAAATGTATCCCGAGACGCCGCCGGCAATGAGCAAGATCAAGATAACCCAAAAGATGATTTTCTTTTTCACGGTCGCTCTTTTTCCTCGATGTGGATTTCCCTCTTAACCCGGGTTTCGAATATGGTGTACAAGGTGGGTATGAAGACCAGGGTGAGAAGAGTGGAGACCGAAAGCCCCCCGATCACCGCGATGGCCATGGGGGCGTTCGATTCCGACCCCTCTCCCAGCCCGACGGCCATGGGAATCAAGCCCAGGATGGTGCAGAGAGTGGTCATAAGAATGGGCCGGAGCCTCGTCCGTCCGCCCAGGGTGACCGCCTCCTCCAGGCTCATGCCCCGCCCGCGAAGACGGTTGGTATAGTCCACCAGAAGGATTCCGTTGCTCACCACGATCCCGGCCATCATGATAATTCCCATGAAGGAAGTGACCGAGAGGTTCGTATCGGTCAAAAAGAGCGCCCAGAGGACCCCAATCAATCCCAGGGGCACCGAGAACATGATAATGAAGGGATCGAGCAGCGATTTAAACTGCGATGCCAATACCATGTAAACGAGCACCATGGCCAGGATCAAAGCGCCCAGGAGAGAGGTAAATGATTCGCGCTGGCTCTCGACCGCGCCGGTTATGCTGATCTTGAAATTGGGCGGCAACGGGAGCTGATCGATCTTCTCCTGAATGTCTTTGGCTACGCTCCCGAGGTCCCGGCCGAAGGTATTCGCGGTAACATGGATGATGCGCTGCTGGTACTTCCGTTCGATCTGGATGGGCCCCGCCCCGCGGGAAATGGTGGCGATGTTGTCCAGGGAGATGGGCCGCCCTTCGCGGTTAAAGAGAAAGACCTGACTGAGGTCGCTGACCGAGGTGCGGTCCGCCTCTTGCGCCCGCACCGTAATGTAATATTGATTGCCGGTCTGCGGGTCAGAAAAGATGGAAGATTGATAGCCGTTGATGAAAGTCTGGATTGCACTGGCGATCTGGGCTACGCTCAGCCCGAGCAGGGCCGCCCGCTCCCGGTCGATGACGATGTTCTGCTGGGGATAGTCCGGCTCCCGGCTGACCCGCACGTCCTTGGCGCCGGGCGTCTGCCGAACGATGGCCGCTGCCTGATCGGCCAGGCTTTGACCGACCTTGAAGTCATAGCCCAAAATCTCGATATCGATGGGGTTGTCATAGCCGAAGGAGATGAGCATGCGCACAATGCCCCCGGACACGAAGAAGATGCGCACGCCGGGGAAGTCCTGCAAGAGCTTGGGCCGGAGTTTCTCCATCAGGGCATCTGCCGACAGCTCGCGCTCCTCCGGACCCACCAGGCGACAGCGAATCCATCCCATGTGGGGGCCCGTGTTCTGCGACCAGATCGCCGAGACCCCGGTGGGAATGCCAAAATTGACCTGGATCGCCGTGGTCTCCTTTCCGATGGTCTGCCGGATGACTTCTTCCATGCGGGCCGCCATACGGCCGGACTCTTCGAGGCGGGTGCCCACGGGCAGCTGCACCCAGAAGCGGAACTGGCTTTCATCCATGGAGGGGAAGAACTCGGTTCCGATGAAGAAATACAGGGGTAAGCTGCCCAGGAGGGTCACGACCACCGTCAAGACGACGGTTTTCCGATGGGAGAGAGCCCACCCCAAAAGGGACTGATAACCGGAATCGATCCGTTCGAAGAACAGCTTGAACCACCATTTCATTCGGTCCAGGGTCGAGGGAACGGGAGGTAGGACGTCTTCAGTCTCCGGATGAAGGTATTTGCGGGAAAGGACCGGAATCACGGTCAGGGAGACGAAGTAGGAGGCGATCAGGGAAAAAGCCACGGTGAGGGCGAGGGGGGTGAAGAGCAGCCGGGCAATGCCGGTGATGAAAACCACGGGCAGGAAGACCACGATCGTGGTGATCGTCGAGGCCAGCACGGCCAGGCCCACCTCGCCCGAACCCTGAATCGCCGCCTCGGAGGGAGACTGACCGGCGCTCCGGTGCCGGTAAATGTTTTCCAGCACCACGATGGCATCGTCGACCAAACGGCCGACTCCCAGGGCCAGGCCTCCCAGGGTAAAGGTATTCAAAGTAAGGTTGTTGAAGTAGAGCAAGACAAAAGCGCAGACGATGGAAATAGGGATGGAGAGGGAGACGATCATCGTGCTGCGCAGGTTGCGCAGAAAGACCAGGATCACCAGAATGGCCAATATCGCCCCCAGGACCGCCTCATGCTGCAGACTCTTGATGGAGTTCCGGATGTACAGGGACTGATCGAAGAGCTCCATCATGACCACACCCGGGGGGAGCATCTTTTGAATCCGGGGCAGGACTTTGCGGACGTCGTCCACCACCTGGATGGTATTGGTTCCCGACGTCTTCTGTACGGAAAGGGCCACGGCCGGCTGGCCGTTTACGCGGATGAGGTTGGTCTGGTCCTGGTAGTCGTCCTTCACTTCTCCAATGTCGCGGACGTAAACGGGCCTCTTTTGATTGTTGGAAACGATGATATTTTCCATGGGCTTTACCAGGCTGAACTGGGTCTCGGTAAAGAGGCGATAGTCGTAAGGCCCGGCCTTGATATCCCCCGTGGGCAGAATGAGATTGGCCTGCTGAACGGCCAGAATGACGTCTTCGGGGGAAAGGTTGAAAGCCCTCAGGCGTTCCCGGTTGAAGTGCACAAAAATCTCCCGGACCTTCCCCCCGACGACCCGGGCGGAGGCGACGTTGGTGACGTGCTCGATCTCCGGTTCGACGACATTATAAGCCAGGTCGTAAAGCTGGCCCTCGTTGAGCCCCCCGCCCATGAGGGCGATGAAAATGACCGAGATCTGGGAGATGTCAAATTTTCGGATGACCGGATTTTCAACCTCCTTGGGTAGATCGGCGCGGGCCAGGTTGACCACCTGCAGTACATCGGATTGGGCGCCATCCAGGTTGGTCCCCCAGTTGAAATAAACCGTTACCAAGGATGCGCCTTGCCGGGAAATGGAGGAGACGTATTTCACCCCATTTACAGTGGAGACGGCTTTTTCCACCGGGTAAGTGACCATCCGCTCTATATCCTGGGGGTTCGCGCCCTTGTAGAAGGTGGCCACGGTAATGGAGGGAAAGGTGATCTCCGGGAACATGTCCACGGGCATCTTCGTAAAGGAGACGATGCCCAGGATGATGGCCATGAAGACCGCCATCAAGATGGTGACCGGATTGCGCAGCGCAAATTTTGCAAGGTTCATGTTCTTCGATCCCCAGGCTGATTACTTTTTTCCGGATTTTTCGGCCAGACGCACCGGCATTTCATTCTGCAGGAATTCTTGCCCGGCCGTGACCACTTGCTCCCCGGGGTTCAACCCCCGGATGATTTCCACCAAGGTATCTTTCACGATGCCCTTCTGGATCGGACGGCGATACGCTTTCCCATCCTTTAAGACGTATACAAAATCCTTGTCCTCTTCGCTGATCAGGGCTTGGATTGGGACCAGGGTGGCCTGGGGGTTGGATCGAAGAGGGATCTCCACCCGCCCGAACATCCCGGGGTTTAAAATATAGCCGGGGTTGGGGATGGAGACCTGGATTTCGGCGGTACGCGACTGCAGGTCCAGCGCCGGGGTGATGATGGCGACCCGTCCCTCGAAGGCCCGGCCGGGGAAGGCGGCGACGGTGATCTTCACCGGCTGCCCCTTCTGCAGATGGATGAATTCCTTCTCGATGACGTTCACCATCATCTTGACCACGCTCAAATCCATCAGGGTCAAGATGGGAGTCGTGTCCTTCACCATGGTCCCGGGGTCCACGAAACGCTTGGTCACCTCTCCGTTCATGGGCGAATTAATGATCAGGTTGGCCAGCTGGGCCTGGGTCAGGTCGAGGCTGGCCTTGGCCTGGCGCACCTGGGCTTCCGCCAGGGCGATGTCGTTCTCCCAGGTTTTTTGGCGGATACTGTTCATGGCCAGATCATAATTGGCTTTGGCCACATTATATTTGGTCTGGGCTTCATCCAGCTGCTGCCGGGCGATGAAATTTTTCTCGTGCAGTTCCTGGGCGCGCTTCAGGTCGGCTTCTGCCAGTTCCAGGTTGGCCTTGGCTTGCTGGATCTGGGATTGGACCGCTTCCTCCGCCGTGGCTCGAACCTGCTTCAGGCGCGCCGCCGAGGCTTCCAGGTTGGCCCTGGCTTGGGCTACAGCTGCCTCGGCCTCCCGGGCGTCCAGGGTAGCCAGAACCTCACCGGCCTTCACCCGATCGCCTTCGCGGACGTTGATCTTCTCCACCCACCCCTGGACTTTGGAATAGATCGTCACCTGAAATTGGGGAGCGATATCTCCCGTGCGCAGGATCTTTTCCTCGATCAGGCCCTGGGTTACGGGGGCAACCTCCACTATCGGATTCTGACCCCTCATTCCTTTTTTCGGGTCCTCTTTCTTGGCCGAAATGACCTGGGCGACCCGGAAAGCCCCCAGCCCCGCCAGAGCGATTACCACCAGTACGATGATCGTCCTTTTCATTGGTTTCCCGATCCTAATAATGAGATTAATTTCTTTTTCCCGGTCATTATTTTCCACTGTATATTTATCGGCTTTTCTTCAACAATTCCCAACTCTTTGCTTCCCGGGTCCTTAAATGATTGGCCTCACCCTCACTTGTTCATTCCCGTAGCCCTTTCAATCCGTGCTTCGGCAACCTTGTAATTATAGAGGGCCTGGATGTTGTTCGCTTTAGCCGTGGCCAGCTGGATCTCCGCATCGGTGATCTCCAACGGAGACCCCACCCCCACCTGGTAGCGCCCGCTGGCCAGCTCGTAATTTTCCTGGGCATGCCCTACGGCTTTTTCCGTCACCCGGACCTGCTCCGCCGCCTGTTTCTGACTGAGGTAGGCCTGTTCCGCTTCCAGGCGGATGTTCAGCTTCAAGGCCTCTTCCTGGGATATGAGATTTCTCAAGTTGGCCCGTTGTTCCGCCACCTGGCTGGAGGAGGAGAAACCGCTGAAGATGGGAATGCTGAGGGTAGCCCCAAAAAACATATCCCAGGCCATGTCATTGGGCATATGATATCCCCGCATCAGGTATTGAGCATTTCCCGAGAGGATCGGGTAGTAGCTCGACTGGGCCAGGTTGACGGCCGCCTCTTGACTGCGCTGTTTGGCTTTTATTTGCAGGATTTCAGGACGCTGGTCATAAGCGGTCTTGACGATGTCCTCCAATTGGTGTTCCCGGGGAGTAAAGCCCAGAATGTCTTCCACGGGGAAGGTGAGGGATTGGGTAAAGCCGATGGCGTTGTTCA
>JAPLIW010000931.1 GCA_026388915.1 Deltaproteobacteria bacterium | reverse complement strand
GAGGCAGCAATCGGGATTTCGATGATGCTGACCGCATTCGCCTTCTCCGGTCTCAAACCAAACGAAATAACGCAACCTGCCCAACAACTCAAATGAGGCGACAAGCAATACCCGACCGGATACGGCCTTTGCTTGGGCCTGATTTGAGGCGTTGTCCTCACTTTCAACTCGTAATTCTTGGTTCTCGAATATGGGCCCCACGAATGATTTGTAGGTGAACGGCACAATTTTAAAATAGCATGAATCTGCTATCTATGTGCTGTTTCCAGGCTCATAAAAAGGTTACGATATAATTTTCATATATTGAACCGGGATCCATCATAACTACCAGTAATCCTCAACCTCCTAAGCAACCCACTGATGAACTGTTGTAGGTGTAACCAAAAATTGAGGGGAATCTGGTTTTGTCTGGCGGGTTAAATCCTATCCATGGCAACATATGGGCCTAAAGATAGTGTGAGTGAAAAAATGATAAGGATCTATTTCCCCCCGGCTGCCACTGACAATCACACTGACACTGCTTTTAGAAAGACCCAAACTTCTTATTCACTTCATTCAGCGGCATTCCCTTTCGCAGAGCCTGGCGCATCTTTTGTTCCCGCTGCACTGCTTTTTCCGCCTCCACCAGCACCTCATCGGTCAGCGCCCGAGGAACCACCACGACTCCATCCATATCCCCGAAGACATAGTCCCCGGGATAAATTGATACCTCCCTAACCTTCGTGACTCCCTGGAACTCCTTCAGCTCCCAGCGGCTGATGGAGCTGGCCGGCATATAGAAATCGGTGAAGACCGGGAAGTTTAGCTTCAGGATGAAGGGGGCGTCGCGCAGCCCTCCGTCAACCACCGCGCCGGTGCTGCCCTTCTGCTTTGCCGAAAGGGTCATGATCTCGCCCCAATGGGATGAAGACCGGTCGCCGCTCGCGCTCAGCACCACGACACAATGGGGGGTGATGGCTTCCAGCATCTTGATGAGCATCGGCGTATCGTCGCTTTTGCTGTCTCCCGTCTGCACGCCCAGGCAGGTGAAGGCAGGGCCGGCGACCTTCATTTGATCCTTCATGGGACGGATGGCGGGGGGCAGGGAATGAGCCCGGACCCCCTTGGAATCCAGGATGTCCGCCACCACCCCGGTATAGAGGCGGCGGTACCGCCGGCCAAGTTCCGGCAACGCGATCTTCCCCTTCTTCATAAAACCCTCCTTTTCTTAAATTACCGAGGAAGCAGAAGGATTAAAAAAGACAATTTTAATGGGACACAGATGAACACAGATAAAAAAATAATGCTCAATGGTCATTGTCAGTTTTCAGTTGTGGCTAGGTGATATCTGTTATTCGTTATTCGTTACTCGTTATTCGCTATCTGTCATCCAATATCCGTATTATGCCTCTTGCCATTTTTTATCTGTGTTCATCTGTGTTTATCTGTGTCCAATGAGAATGTTTTTTATCCGTGTTCATCCGCGTCCCATAATTCCTTATTTTTTATTTTCGAAACGCAAAGCCCACTCCTCCCAAATCAGGTCGGGCACGAAGCCTTCCCGGCTCCGCCGGTCGGCCCAGGCCATAAAGGCAGAAGCTCGAGCCGCCTCCGTGCAGAGATATTTGCGGTCCAGGTCAATCCTCACCCGGCCCAGGTCTAGGCGGTCCGCATCCCAGCAAGTCTGGATGGTGATATCCCCCGCGATGGTTCCGTTGGTGTGGTCCCGGCAGGCATAATAGAGCAGGTCAAAATCATTGTCGGAAAGATGAAAGAGGCCCCCCCGGAATTGGGAGGCCAGATCGGCTCCACGAAGCCCGTGTTCCCGGTCCCACCCGTCGTTCAACCTCCGGGCATCGTGAAAGACCGAAAAGAGTTCGACCACTTCGATTCTGGCCCCGGTCCGGCGGGCCAGGGTTCTCCCGGTTTCCAGCACCCTTGCCCAGTGGGGCAAGCCGTGGATGCCTCTCGGAGAGAGAAAATATTGCTGGAGGATCGTCTCGATCAATGCTTTTGGCATCATAGGCAAAGACAGGTAGGGGCAATTCGTGAATCGCCCCTACGGAAAGGCTAAGAACAGTATACTTTACCCTTTTTGAAGGGGTCAACCTGGCAAAT
>JAPLIW010000320.1 GCA_026388915.1 Deltaproteobacteria bacterium | reverse complement strand
CATTTTAGAAAAAGGAATCTTGGCCATATTTTTTCCTCAATTATATTGGACACAGATGAACACAGCGCGGCAGAGCCGCAACCAAAAGGAATCACCCCCTCCCTCCCCTCCCCCCTCGAGGGGGAGGGTTAGGGTGGGGGGGATGCTTTTTGGTTAACAAAATTTAAAGATTTTACAGCAGAGTAGTACAGATAAACACAGATCAGGCAAATGCAAAAGCAAGAAATTAATGGGACACGGATAAACACGGATAAGAAAATGCCTAAAGTTAAGAACAGGACTTTAACGTTTTTAACTCCGAACTCCGAACTCAAAACTCCGAACTCTTAATTCTGTGCCCTCTGTGGCTAAATTCTTTTCTTTTTTGCAGATTTCATATGGTTAATCCCTTTTATTTTTGATATTCTTGGATGAGCGTGTCGGGGAATCGATTCAAAAAATATGCCTGGGCCCTAAGATGTCCCACAAGCTGGAGAAGGTTCTTTTTGTCACTTCCTTCATCCCGGTGGCCAGTTTCAAGTCCATCGCCCGGCTGGGGGATGCCACCTGGGGGCAGGCCCGGATCGCCGTGGTCATCGGCTTTGCTCTGGCGGTGATCCAGTTTGTAAGTGCCCGGAAGATCCTCAAGTACAACACCTACCTGGAAAAGGCCTTCCTCGGGTTTCTTCTGGTCGGAACGGCCTGGGTGTACCTGCTGCCGGAGAAGCCGGCCCATTTCTTCGTGGATCATTCCGTGGCCCTCCTCTATCTTACCCTTTTCATCATGAGCTTGATACCGCAGCTTCTGGGCTATGATCCTTTCACCTATGCCGTGGCCAAACAGTGGTACCCGGAGTCGGTCTGGGGAACGCCCGATTTTCGCCTGATCAATTACCGGATCACCTATGTTTGGGCGGGGATCTTTTTCGCCTGCTTTCTTTCCAGTTTCCTGGGAAAGGGGAAACCCCTGTATTCCATCCTTATCCCCTTCGCTTTGTGCATCGGGATCGGGGTGGTATTCTCCAAAAAATACCCCGAAATCTACCTGAAGAGGAAATACCGGGTCAGCCCGGAAGCGGCCGCGGCCATCCCGGATTCGGTAGACAAGCTCATCGAAGGAATGCCCAGCGCCTTTAATCCCCAGGCGGCCGGGGACCTCAAGGCGGAGATCCAGTTTGACATTTCGGGCGAAAAAGGAGGAAAGTGGGTCCTTTCCATCGCCGGGGGACGCTGTGAGGTTCGCAGGGGAGAGGCCGTTTCTCCCACAGTCACCATCGAATCTCCCGGGGATGTTTGGGTCAAAATTTCCCGGGGGGAGATCGATCGGCCGAAAGCTCTCATGGAGGGCCTTTATCGCATAAAAGGCGACATGATGGTTCTGACCCGAATGCCGCAGCTTTTCGGCGCCCGCAGGGGGCAAAACCATGCACCTCCAAATGTTGTGTCCCGGAAATAAGCTGGCAAAGTTGGAATCTGGTGCCAGGAGCCGAGGGTCGGGCCGCTGCGCTTGCCAAAATAGGCAGTGGTGCCGCACCAGCCCACGGTGATTTTACGATGGATGCTGCCCAGGGGTCCGCTTTTTAGGTGTTTACCATGGCGCAGCTTTTGTGTTCGCGTTCCTCTGCGGAACCCCAGGGATGCGGTCGAAGGGGGCTTCCCCCCGCCGGATTTTGGCGGCGCGCATCGGTCCGATCCTCGGCTCCACGTGGGAATTTGTCCTCATTATTTTGGGGACACAACGCGAGGAAAGAAGGCAGATCATGAAAATTCTGGCGTTGCAGGGAAGTCCGCGGCCCAAGAAATATACCCAGATGGTATTGGATAAATTCCTGGAAGGGGCCGCCAGCAAAGGGGCGGAGTGCGAGACGGTCCATCTGGCCGGCAAAAAAATCCAGCCCTGCATCGGCTGCTACAGTTGCTGGTACAAAACCCCGGGGGTCTGCGTCCACCGGGATGACACGCCCGGCCTTCTGGAGAAGCTCAGACACTGTGACGTGGAGGTCTGGGCGACCCCCCTCTACCACTACGGGATGACCGCGTACATGAAAATTTTCCTGGAACGAACGCTTCCCCTCGTCGAACCCTACCTCATCGAATCCGGGGGAGTTACCCGGCATCCCCCCCGTTTCCCGGGAGAGAGAGCCAAAAAGATGGTCCTCCTTTCGGTATGCGGCTTTCCGGAGGGAGATCATTTTGCGGCGCTGGTGGAAAATTTCCGACTTCTGGCCAAGTCTTCGGGGAGGGAATTGGCCGGGATCCTGCTGCGCCCCGGGTCGGAAAGCCTCCTGGCCCCGGAGTGGCTGGGGAAAAAAGGGGAGCAGGTTTTCCAGGCCCTTTACCGGGCGGGGCAGGAGGTAGTGGAAAAGGGAAGGGTCTCGGCCGAGGTCGAAGAGATTATCCGCCAGCCGTGGACTCAGAACCGCCAGGGATTCCAGGAGCAGGCGAATCTGTTCTGGAAGGTGAGGATCGAGCACGCGGAGCGATCCCGGCGGGGAGAAGAAACAAGGCCTTTCGAGGAAGCCGTGAGGGAAGATATCCGGATCCTTCTGGGGGGAATGGCCGTAAGAATGAGACGGGAATTGGCGGGGGACCTCCGGGCCACGATCCAATTCGAGGTGACCGGAAAACAGCCCGGCCAGTGGTACTTTGACATTCAGGATGGGACCTGTGCCTTCAAGGAGGGGAGGGTTGACCATCCCACCCTTACGATTCATTCTCCCTCGGAAGTGTGGGTGGCCGTAGCCTGGGGCAGGATGGATGGGGCCAAGGCCTTCCTGGAGAAGAAATATACGGCGGAAGGGGATCTGAGCCTTCTCATGGGGTTTAAAAAATTTTTCGGCCAGGAGTAAAATCGGACGCTCGAAACCAGGAGAAATCTTTTTTTTGAAACCTTTTGAGAATCCATGCATCTAAATAGAAATTATTAATTTTATTGTGGAAAATCGAAGGAGGAAGGTTATGGGAGAGGGATCGAATTTAATGGTCGGAACGGATGCCAATTTTCAGAAGGAGGTACTGGAAGCCGAACAGCCGACCATCGTTGACTTCTGGGCATCCTGGTGCGGCCCCTGCCGTATGATTGCCCCCGTTTTTGAAGAGCTTTCCAATCAATACACGGGGAAGGTCAAATTTGTAAAGGTGAACGTGGATGAAAACCCCAAGATCCCGGCCAACTACGGAGTGCGGGGGATTCCCACCGTGATCATGTTCAAAGGCGGGAAGGTGGTCGACCAGCTGGTCGGCTCGGGTTCGCTCTCAGCCTGATTTCCATGAAAATCGGCAGCACCTGAGGTTTGACCTGCAACCCGTACATCAGCACCGGCCTGGGGGCGATGATCGGGTTGATGATGGCCTTAGGGTAAGGCCAAAAAGGCTCATTGCTCAGGGCTCATAGCTCATGGCATTTTCTATCAGCTATCAGCTATGAGCTATCAGCTATTTAAAGGAGGTTTTCAGGATGCCCATTTACGAATACAAGTGCTCCAAGTGCGCTCATGAGTTTGAGATGATTAACAGGGTTTCGGATAAAGACGCGAAGATCGCCTGCCCCAAGTGCGGGACGGCGAATCCCCAGCGGATGATGTCCGCCTTTTCCTGCGGGGAACCCCAGGGCAGCGAGAGCGGCGCGGGTTCTTCCTGCGCCCCCCGGCCGGGCAGCCGATTCAGCTGAGGTTGATGGGGCGCTGCCGTGAGCAGCCCTTAAAAACCGTAAGTCGCAAGTCGTAAGGCGTTCCCCCTCGCGCTCTCGCGACCTACGAATTGCGATTTACGGTCATTTCAGGATTTTTTCCCGCAACTGCGTTTCGTCTTTCAAAAACTTATCCATTCCATCCTTGAAAACCTCGTTGATTTTGGCTTCGGCGTGTTTGGGCTGATACAGGGGGCGGTCGGTCTCCTGGGCGCTCCCTTCGATGGTCTTGGTCATCCAGACCCGTTCCTTGGGCAGCCCCCAGACCACCTTGATACGCAGCTTGGCATCCGTATCGGTGGTTGCATAGCCGGTTTTGGCCTCCACCCAGAGGGCTTCAATCTTTCCTCCCAGGGCCACGTCCCCGGGGATATCTTTAAAATCCTCCTTGTCCTGGTTCAATACCCGATTGACCAGGGCGATTTTGAACCCGGCTTTTTCCATCGTTTTGATGACCGATTGAGTCATCACCTGCTCCACCGTTCCGGCGTCCGGTTTGAAGAAATCCACCATGCCGTCCCGGTACACGCGCCTCCCCAGATAAATACGGTCCGGCCGGACATCCTCAAACTGATAGAGCGCCAAGGTTACCGGCTTGGCGGAAATGGGCAGAAACTGGGGGGTTCCCAGAGGGCTGTAGGATAAATGGAGAAGAAAGGTTTTGCTGCCGGCACACCCCCCGAGGAAAAGAAGACCCAAAGACAGCATTACCATTGTCAGACCCAGAATGTACCCGTTGCGTTTCAGCATTCGTTTCCCCCTTATGGTTTAATGAAGCGGTAGCTTTGGACCCGTCCATCCTTGAGAATAATCTCAAAAGCTTCGTCCTTTTCCTTGTCGAAAAAACCCCTGGCCTGGTATCCTCCCGGGAAAGTAAGGCTCTTGATGTCCGTCCATTCATAGACCAGGCGATCGGTTCCGTTCATCGCCTTTTCTTTTTTGGCCGGGGAGCCCAGAAGCCTGATCAGGTCCAATTCCGTTGTCCGGCCCAGCTTGATCTCCTGGATCTGAGCCGAAGTGACCCTCCTCCCCTCGGCCGAAGTGAAGGTGTAGGAACAGCCGGTCAAGAGCAAAACTCCCCCCGCAAGGAGGAAGAGAATAAATGGGTTGATTCTCATGTTCCGCCGCCGATTTTCGACCTCATTATATGCGCCCGGGAGAGGGAAGGAAAGAAAATTCTCCCCTCCGCGCGGGAGGTCTTTTCCCCTTTCCCGAATCCGCCTTAAGGCATGGCCTTCAGGAGTTTCGCCGTCGTTTCCACGTCCTTCTTCTTGCCCATGAGGGTGACCCGGTCGGTGGCCTGCAGTTCGGTCTCGCCATCGGGAATGATGAGTTCCTTCCCCCGCAGAATCGGCCCCAATAGAACCTCCTTGGGAAGGTCCACTTCCTTGACCTTTTTCCCGGCTATGGGAGAAAGGAAAGATATTTCCACTTGCTCCAGCGCCCCATCCCCCCTCTCCAGGCTTGATTTCAGCTCCCGGGCTTCTTCCCGCCAGCTGCGCTGGAAATCCTCCTTCATTTGCGCCAGCTCCTCCTTCTTCGAGGAAATCTCCTGAAGGAGGGCGCGAACCTCTTCGTGCCCCCGGAGAGAGCCCCCGCTCTTGCTCAGGTCGTAGGCTAGGCTGCCCAGGCGAAGAAAAACCTGATCCAGCTGATTCTCCAGGAAAAGCATGCGCAGCTTGATTTGGACTGCCTGAGTTTTTCCTTTCACCTGTTCCCAAAAAGCCATCTTTCCCTCCTGAAAAACCGATTCAACCGCAGAGACCGCAGAAGAAACAAATTGGAATGCTGGAATAATGGAATGATGGAATAATGCTTAAATCGAAAAGCAAAAAAAATTGTTATTCCCCCATTATTCTATTGTTCCAATATTGATGATCTCGTAAAAAGTCGCAATTCCATAGAATTCGTCATTCCGGCGAAAGCCGTAATCCAGTTATTTCAAGATGTTCTGGACCCCGGCTTTCGCCGGGGTGACGCTCCAAGAGACTTTTTACGAGATCATCAATATTCCATGTTTCCTTTTTTTTATCCTCTGCGCACTCTGCGTGCTCTGCGATTTCCTTGTTCTTTTCATACTCCGGTGGACGGGCGAGAGGTTTTCCCGGTGATTTTAAATTTAAGCAGGGCCCCGATTCCCCCGGCCTTCATCAGGGGGGTGAAGCTATCGGTGAAAAAAAGCTCAACCCCCCGGGATTGGGCTTTCCAGATAATCTCCTCTCGCAGCTCTGCAGGCCGGGTCTCGCCTTCACAGAGGGGGCAGGAGCGGGGAACGCCTCCCATGCCCGGGAAACCGCAAAGGAGGCACTGCCATCCGGTGGCGTGAAACTTCCCATCCAGGACCAGTCGTTCCACCTGGTGATTCTGAAGGGCGCTCAACGTCGGTTCCGGGCCTACCGTAGCCCGCCCCAGAGGCTGAGCCTCGTCCATGATCTGTCGGGCCAGAACTTCCGACCTTTCCCGGGCGAGGGTCTGCAGGGCTTCCTGGGCGGCAGAGAGGATTTTATGGTCCGGGTCACGGGAGTCCAGGGAGGTCAGGGGAACCTGTGTCTTCTTCAGGGCAGCGGGCAGCTGTTTCTGGATTTCCCCCTCCATCTCTTCTTCGGAGGCCAGGAACAGATATTTGATTTCCCGCCGGGCGATCCATTTCCCCAGGTTTTCCACCGCCTCTTTGGCTCGCTGTTTGATATGCTCCTTTTTGTGCCGCTGAAACTTCTGGAAGGATAACCCCATTTTTCCAAACCGGGTGGTATGTTTGTCTTCCCAGAAGAGGGAGATCTGCTTTTCCGGGCGCCCGTCATGAACCAGGAATAGACGGGCCTGGCGGGAGTCGGCCGCAAGGATCGCGTAAGTTTGATAAAGTTCCGCCTGTCGCGCCAGAGAGAACAAGTGGGGATAGGGGGACAGGGCCAGGGAATTGGCCGGGGGTAGAGACATGGGAACGGCAAGGAAGACGTCTTCCGAGGGGCAGGTAAAAAGGGCGATCCCTTTCCAGGCCGGGTCCAGATCCTCTTCCAGGTATTTCTGGACTCGCCTGAGGTCGCGGGCCAGCAGGGTTTGTTCGCGGGAATGAGCCGGCGGGGTTTTGGCCAGCTCCGACAGGCGGCTCTTGAGGAAGACGGGATGCCGCTTTTTTCCGCTTCCGTCC
>JAPLIW010000468.1 GCA_026388915.1 Deltaproteobacteria bacterium | reverse complement strand
ACATCGATGAAGTCCCCGAAGTGGACCAGAACGTGACTGAAGGGTTTGGGGATCAGACAGCGGTCCCAACTGCGGGTGACCCAGGCGCGGTCCACGGAAATATAAATCGGGAGGATGACGCCCCGGGATAACTGGGCCAGGCGGACCAGGCCGGGCTTGACCACTCCCTTGGGCCCCTGGGGACCATCGACCACGTGGACGGCGACCTGATTGGTGGCCAGGTCTTGAACCATGGCCGCCAGTGCTTCTCTTCCCCCTCGTGAGCTGGAACCCCGGACGGGCCGCAGGCCGATCCATTTAGCCACCGGGGCGATCCAATCCCCGTCCCGGCTCATGCTGATCATGACCGACAGCGATAAATACCTGAACTTTCTGACATACCCCATGACTCCCACAAAGCGCTGATGCCAGACCGCGCCGACGCCCTTTCTCCCACTCCGGAGAAATTCCATAAGGGCATCCTCACGGAGTGTCCGAACCCTGATCATCGAGAGATACAATCGGAGCAGAAGATAGACCAGGGGTGCCACAAAAATTTTCAAGAAGGTATTCCGGGGGGTTCCGAACATGATGGAATCTTTCCCTCCCCAAGATCCGGTTGAGTTTCGAGTTTCGTTACCTTATACCAACTCTCCGGGAAAAACAAGCCTCTGGAAAAGCACATGCAAATGCAGGGGAAGGGGTAATGGAAAGTTTCGGGAATGGGAACGGGAGCGGATACTGCCCTTGGGGACGGCCCTTGAAGGGCATGCTTCCATGAGGTCTCACCGGAAAATTGCGGTTGCCGCTGGGGGCCAATTGACGTATAAAGAAAGCACTGCTTATCAGAAAGGCCGTCCCCTTGCGGCCGGGAAATTGGCCGGTCATGAAGGGGGCGGAAATCATAGGAAAGGAATCATCTCCTCCCTGATTTTCTCATGATGCACGCCGAACCCAGCATGAGCTCGGATATCCCATATCGCCGCTGGTTCTATGTCCTTTTGACCGCCGCTACGTTGTTCCGCCTCTTCTATATCCAATGGGTGGAGCTGGCGCCGGATGAAGCCTATTACTGGACCTGGTCCCGCCACCTCCAGTGGGGATACTACGACCACCCTCCCATGGTGGCTTTCCTGATCTTGGTTTTTACGAGTCTATTCGGGCAGAATGAGTTCGGGGTCCGCGTGGGTTGGGTCCTCATGACGGCGCTTGTTTCCTGCCTCCTGTACTTCTTGGGCAGGTTGATGTTCCGCAGCGAGCGGACCGGCTTCTATGCCGCGTTGCTGATGAATCTCAGCCTGCTCGGCTCCGCCGGGGCGATCATCGTTACCCCGGACGGGCCGCAGGGATTGTTCTGGGCGCTATCCATCCTTTTTATTTATCTGGCGGTGACCGGGAAAGGAGATGCTTGGTGGTACGGCACCGGGATCGCTCTGGGGCTGGGGCTTCTCAGCAAGTACACCATGATTCTTCTGGGTCCGTGCGTTTTCTGTTTTCTGCTTTCCTACCCGGAGGGGAGGAATTGGCTCCGGCGAAAGGAGCCCTACCTGGCGTTTGTTCTGGGGCTGGCGATCTTCTCCCCGGTGATTCTCTGGAACGCCCAGCATGACTGGTTGTCATTTCGCTTTCAGCTTTCCCACGGACTGGAGGTGAAAAAGCAAGTCGGCCTACGGTACTTCGGGGATTACTGGGCCGGGCAGGCCGGGTTGGTTTCTCCGCTCATGTTTCTGGGGATTCTCTGGGCCATGGGGAAAAGCGCGTGGCTCGGGTTCCGCCTGAAAAAAGATACGTTCCTGCTCCTTTTCTGGACTTCGGCCCCGATTCTGCTCTTTTTCGCTTACACCAGCCTGCGATCCAAGGTCGAAGCCAACTGGCCGGCCCTGGCTTACTTTTCCGCGTTGGTGGCCATGGCTGGATTGGCCTTGGAAGAATGGGGGAAATGGGGGAGGGGGAAGAGAATCTTTGTCTGGGTGGCGGCTCTGATCGGATTGGTCTTCACGGTTTTGGCCCACGTGCAGCCGATCTATGCGGTCATTCCCATCAAGGCCCATCGGGATCCTACCAGCCAGCTCCATGGATGGCGGGCGCTGGGAGATCGACTCAAGGAAGCTGCCGGATCCCTGGACCCGGCCAAGGGAATCTTTCTATTGACTCCGCGACATCAGCTGGCGGGCGAGGGGATGTTTTACACCGGGGGGAAAATTCCGGTGTATCAATGGGACGCGCCCAACCGGATCAACCACCTGTCGCCGCTCAACTCTCCCCCCGCGGGAAGCCAGGGCATCTTCTTTACCGAGGGGGGGAACGAACTTCCCCGGGGGCTGGAGCCCCTTTTTGAGTCCTGCGAGAAACTGGAGCCTTTCGTGGTCCGGCGGAATTCGGCGGTCGTGCGCACCCATCCCATCTGGAAATGTACGGGCTTCAAGGGGCTGGACAGAAAAACTTATTAAAATTTTAACCGCAGAGCTCGCAGAGGCAGGAATTTGATAGAATACCAAAAACCAGAAAATATCCGTATTCGAAATTAAAGTTTTTGTAACACTTTAGATCTTTGAAATTAGGTAACTTTTACCTTCTGAAAAGATTTTCCAGAAATCCCCCCTGCCCCCCTTTTTAAAAGGGGGGTTGGGGGGGATTTCAGAGACGGTCCGGCCAAACACGATTTCTTCGCCATTTTCAAGATTTTTCATTTTGACCGGCTAGGCGACGAATCACGTACTTTTCGAACAAAGCCTATTTTTTCAAGGCGCTAAATTGATACAAGTTTTTTGTTTTTATTAAAAGGGATTTTCCTCCGCATGCTCTGCGCTCTCTGCGGTTAAATGTATGAAAAAATCTTTTTCCGTTGAAATCGAGAAGATGGTGTACGGCGGGAGGGGGATGGGCCGGGTCGGGGGGAAGGTGGTTTTCGTCCCTTTCACCGCCCCGGGGGAGCGAGTCGAAGCCGAGGTCGTTCGGGAGAAAAAGGATTATGCCGAGGCCATTCTAAAAAGGGTTGAATCCCCATCCCCTCAGAGGGTGAAGCCCTTTTGCCCCTTGTACGG
>JAPLIW010000797.1 GCA_026388915.1 Deltaproteobacteria bacterium | reverse complement strand
TGGGCGCCGAGCCAAAGTGGTTATAAACCTTGCTCTCCAGCCCCTCGTCGCTTTGCACGGCAAAACCGACCTTCATCTTCTTCTCCTTTCTCTGCTGTTGGCATTTCGATCCTTAGTGCTTTTCCCTGGAGGATGGCCTCGGCTAATTTGCGCCGGGCTCCGTCCAGGACCCTGCCGAAGGTGGCCCGGGAGATCTCCATCTTTGCGGCGGCCTCCTCATGGTAAAGCCCCTGGTAATCGGCTAGCCGGATGGCTTCCAATTCATCCAGCCGCAGGGAAACCTCTTCCAAGGCCATCAAGGGGATTCCTCTCGGTTTAAAATAACAGGAATGGGGACGGCATTTTATGCACCGGCATTTCATCGGCCTGGCCATAAAAGTCATTATAAGCATATGCTCATAACCTGTCAAGGAAATTATGAGCCTTGTCCACCGCCACTTTAGGATTTCTCTTTCCTGGGCAAAGAGAAGTTTCGGGTCCGGAGGTTATGGCGTTGCGCGCAGAAAGCATCGGCATGCCCATTTCGGATTTCGAATTGCGAATTTCGGATTTGACGGTTTCTTTTTCAATCCGCATTCCGCAATCAACAATCCGCAATTCTGGAGGTCCCCCTTTTTTCCTTGACGCCGGCGTACCGTTCGGTTTATAAAAACATAGCGCCGTTCGGGAAGGAAGGGCTAGAAAGATGAAAAATCAAAAAATGCAGGTCAAGTCGAAGGTGTGGATTGAAGCCGGCGGGGAAGTCGTGGCCGGGGACGGGAAGATCAACTTGCTGGAAAGGATCGAAGAGGCGGGCTCCATCCAGAAGGCTGCGGGGGAGATTGGAATGTCCTACCGTCACGCCTGGGGCTTCCTGCAGAAGATGGAGAAGCGGGGAGGGATCAAGCTGGTGGTTACCCAGATCGGCGGAAGGGAAGGGGGAGGAGCGAAACTGACCCCACAGGGGAAGGAATTTTTGCGGCGGTACTCCGCTTTTCGTGAAGGCCTCGACGAATATATCGAAAAGAAGTTTAGACAAGCTTTTCGATGAGCATTTGCTTGAACCGCGGGAAAGGGACAACGCAGCGGCCGACCTCGGGCTCCTACCGATTTAAAGGAAAGGACAAAAATAAGGTGACATTGCGATGGCCCAACATCTCCAGAAATCCCCCCTTGCCCCCCTTTAAAAAAGGGGGGATGGGGGGATTTCTGGCTCGCTTGCGCTTGATTCAAAATGCTGCCTTTGATCATGTCAACTTATTTTGACCGTTCCCTATAGCTGGTAAAGATTTTGATTTCTTTAACCTGAAACCTGTAACCCGAAACTTGGAACCTTCTTTATGCGCTTCTTAGGAAACGAATACAACCGCAATGAACTGGCCGGGGCCTTCGGGGACCTGGGGACCTTCATCCCCTTTGTGGCGGCTTACATCACCCTGAACAAAATTGACCCCCTGGGCATCCTGGTGTCCTTCGGAGTCTTCAAGATCTTCGTGGGTCAGTATTTCAAAACCCCCATGCCCGTTCAACCCATGAAAGCCATCGGCGGCATGGCCATCGCCCATCCGGAGAGCATTACCCAGGGGATGATCTGGGGATCAGGATTATTCACCGCGGCCTTCTGGTTGATCATGGGGTTATCGGGGGCGGTTTCGTGGCTCCACAAGATCACGGCCAAACCCATTACCCGCGGCATCATGCTGGGGCTGGGCCTTTCCTTTGTCCTCGAAGGGATCAAAATGATGGGGGACCAGCCGGTCGTGGCGGTGATTGCCATGACCGGGACTTTCTTTTTACTCTCCAGAGAAAGGATCCCGGCCATGCTCGTTCTGCTGGCTTTTGGAATGAGTGTAGCCCTGATTTCGAACCCTTCCC
>JAPLIW010000878.1 GCA_026388915.1 Deltaproteobacteria bacterium | reverse complement strand
GCTATGCGGACAAAGGGAGGGTACTTCCGGGCCCCCGTCATCCGGATGATCTGGGCGTCTCTTAACTTATTATACGGCAACTGCTTCCGGGTCGATTCACCCCTCTGCACCCAGAAATCAACGGCGATGTCGCAGTTCCCGGGAGTTTTCACCCAAACTCCGCAGCAGGTGAGCCACCACATCGCGAATTTTCCCCGAGGAACCTTGGTTGCTTCGATTTCTTCATTTAAATAGGTTCCCCATTCGGGAAAAACGCTCCGCAGCCAGGTGTCTCGGTCAATTTTCGAAATATCAACAGACATAACGCAAATCCTTTCTGATGATTTACCTGTAGAGGCGATCACGCGAAGCGCGTGACGGGTCGTCCCTACAGGATTTCTTTATTATTTTTTCCAGGTGTAGTAGCCACCTCGTTCCATGATCTTCCTCACCGGCTCTATGACATCGGCCATCGCCTTTTCCGGGGTTTTCTTCCCGGTGATGGCTTCGTGCAGCGCGATTCCGATGTGGGACATGGAGATTTCCGGCCACTCGGGAATCAAAGGCCGCCAATCGGGGTTGGCATACTTCAGGTTTTCCAGAACGGCGGCGAATTCCGGGTAGTCTTTCTGCATTCCCGGGTCTTTGAGGGTGGACAGACGGTTAGGCATGGCCCCGAATTTGGTAATCTTCCGGTCGGTGGCCTTCGAGGTGAGCCATTGCAGAAGAAGGAAGGCCGCCTCTTTTTTCTGGGAGTTAGCCGGGATGGCAATCCCGAAACCACCCGTTTCCGTTGAGTACTTCACTCCTTTAGGATGAAGGGCGTAGCCTACTTTTCCAACTATCTTCGATTTGTTGGGATCACGCACCTGCCCAGGAAGGGCGGTGTTGTCAAGATACATGGCGGCTTTGCCCAGGAGGAAAGCATCAGTCATGGCCCCATACTCAAAAGTAGGAATACCTATAGGACCGGTTTTTACCATCTCAATCATGGCCTTGATGGCTTGGATGGAACCGCCCTCATGGAAATGGAACTCCCACTTGTCGTCAAAAACCTCTCCGCCGTAAGGGGTCAAATGGTTGAGCCAGGCGTGCTGAACCTGATGGCCCGCTTGACCTCTCATCGTTATCCCACCCATGCCGGGTTCCTTTTCTTTCACTAACTTGCAGAGTTTCAGCATCTCGGCGTAGGTCTTGGGGACCTTCCATCCATGTTTTTCAAAAATATCCTTGCGGTAAGCGAACATGCTCGTTTCGGTCCCGAAAGGAACTCCGTAAACAGAGGCGGTTGGGCCGGGCAAATAGCCTTTCCTACCACCTACCGTTCCGATTGCCTGAACATAGCCAGGGACCAGGTCGGCGGCATCATAATCCGGGTCAGCTAAAGCAGCATTGGTGAAGAAAGGAGCCAGAGGGCTAAGGAGTCCCTTCGACACATATTCAGTTTTCCACATGATGACGTAGGAGATCAGATCATAATCTCCCTTGGGTTTGGACATCTCGAGGAGCTGCTTGTCCCGCATCTTCATGTACTCGAGTTTATCGATCTCCACCTTGATGCCCGTTTCCTTGGTGAATTCGGGGATCACCTGAACGGCATAATTGTAATAGGCGATATTCGGAAAATTGATCACCAGGGTTGTTCCCGCGTATTTCGCGTAGGGGGATGCCTGGACGGTGCCGGCGATG
>JAPLIW010000039.1 GCA_026388915.1 Deltaproteobacteria bacterium | reverse complement strand
GAGAGCGGAAGTATTTTTTCAGAAGGGTGTTTGCGCCCCGATTCAAATCAGGCTTTCTTTCCCGATATCTCTTATCCCAACGCTTTTGGTCCTCTTTCATACTCTGCTTCTCCCATGGGATTCAATATATTCTAGCAACAGATTGCCCTTTTGGCCATTTCTCCGTTCCCCTTTTTTCCCCCGAGCAGGCGTCTTCTTGCCGGCCTTCACTTCTTGATTTCTCTTCCCTGGGCAAAGGCAGTCTTGTGGCCCGGAGGCAAGGGCGTTACGCGCAAAAAGCATCGGCGGGAAAAGAATCCCACCCGGAGATCTCCCCGTGCTTCCGCAGGATGAGGCGGGCCCATCGGGAGCCCGGTCACCCGCTTCGCGTGACGCCCCCACAACGCAATGACCCTGTCCTTGGGAGAAGAACGGTTTGCCCGCCCGGCCCAGGAAGTGAGCCGTGCCTCATGATTTTTGTGCGTAACGCCCTTGCCTCCGGGCCGGGCGATGCCCGGAATTTAATGCACCTTACGCCCACTTGGCGATAAGTGAAAGTGGGCAATCATTCGTCTTTTATTGACTCCCTGCCGGCAATTTAGTACCCTTAGCCCGGGTGAAGAGGGGGACAATTGCATATGAATAAAAAGATCGAGAAGGTCGCCATCGTCGGTGGCGGCTTCATGGGGATCCAGATTGCCATCGTGGCGGCGAAGTTTGCCGGAAATTCGGTGAAGATCTATGATGTCAACCCGGAAGCTTTTGAGAGAGCTGAAAAAATCCGGGAGGCCCTTCTCTCCAGCCAGGTCGCCGCAGGAAAAATCTCTGAGCAGGATAAAACCGGAATCAAAGAGAGGATCACCTTCTTTTCCGAATTGTCCGCCGCCCTGGCCGGCGCCGACCTGGTTATCGAAGCGGTGCCGGAGGTTTTGGAATTAAAAAGAAAGGTCTTTGCCGACCTGGACCGGCTGGCCCCGCTTGGAGCCATCCTGGCCTCCAATTCCTCCACCATGCCGGTGTCGAGAATGGAAGACGCC
This sequence comes from Deltaproteobacteria bacterium, assembly GCA_026388915.1. GTDB lineage: Bacteria > Desulfobacterota > SM23-61 > SM23-61 > SM23-61 > SM23-61. Next base: position 855 of record JAPLIW010000039.1, on the reverse strand, counting down.
ACCCGGCGCCCGGAAAAAGTGGTCAACATCCATTTTTACCCCCCCATCGAGCAAAGAAACATTGTTGACCTTATGGGGGGAACCCGGACATCCCCGGAAGTGCTGGAGATTGCGGAGGGCTGGGTTCGGAGACTTCATTGTTTGCCCTTGAAAGTCCGCAAAGAGCTGCTGGGCTTCTGCTTCAACCGGGTCTGGCATGCGGCCCGGCTGGAAGCCCTGAAGATGTGGGCGGGAGGATCGGTGGACTTCATGGATATCGACCGGGCCTGGATGATCTTCACCGGCATGCCCCTGGGGCCTTTCGCCATGATGGACGGCATCGGCCTCGATGTGGTCCTGCAGGTGCACAGATTTTATCATGAGGAATACAAGGACGCTTTCTACAGGCCCCCCGAGGCGTTGGAAAAGATGGTGGAAAAAGGAGAACTGGGTATGAAAACCGGAAAGGGGTTTTACGCTTACCCCGGCCCGGCGTTCAGCAAACCCGACTTTCTTAAACCTTGATACATATAGTGCCACAGAGGTCACAGCGTACTTAGCGCGGCGGAGCTGCAACCAAAAGTGCCTAGAGTGCCAAAAGTGAGCTAAAGTGCCTAAAGTTAAAAGATTCTGGAAGTTATCTAAAATTTTGTCCCGGATGCTTAACAAAATTTAAAGAGTTTGAACGTAAGTACTACAGAGAAAACTGCGAGTTTCGTGTTTCGAATTTATTACTAACGTGCAGACTCTTTGAATTTTGTGAAGAATTTTATCCTGAATTTTATCCGTGTTCATCCGCGTCCCATAAATATTTTTTGAATGGAGGTCGATATGGCCCATTCAGTCAACTCGGAAACCTGCACGAAATGCGGCCTC
>JAPLIW010000278.1 GCA_026388915.1 Deltaproteobacteria bacterium | reverse complement strand
ACGGCCGCAAGGCCGACTATGTGATGGGCGCGAACATCGCGGGATTCATGAAAGTCGCCCGGGCCATGCTGGCCTGCGGGGTCGTCTGAAATCAGCCCCCAGGCGCCGGGGCGGACCGCCGCCCCGGCTATCCCTTCAGTGGAAGCAAACCACCTTCCGGGAGACGATATCCGCCATAAGGGAAAGCCCTTTTCCCTCCACCTCGCAAACCTTCAGAACCTCGGCGTAGGGGTAAACGATCACCTGGGGTTGATTTTCCAGGAGGGGCGGGTGACTGGCAAACCGCAGATAGTTGATTCTCCGGTTCTCCCGGGCAGTCCGCTCAGCCCAGGAGGAGACGAAATACCGATAGTCTTCCAGGTCATCCACCTGCCAGACCACATTGTCTCCCATCCTCAGGCCGTCCAGGATTTCATCCAGGGAATCCAGCCCCGTGCTGACGCGACCCAATCCGGACATAGAAAACTCCTTCAGGGGAAGCCAATGGCATTCCTTGCCTCTTTCTGCGAGGATAGCATGTTTTCCGTCCTTGGGGACATCCCAGAGTTGCAGGGCCCCCCCGGGAAAAGAGGACGACCGCCTTTCTGAAGGGGAAAAGAATCCGGGGACCCGAAGCTTAAAAAGCGGGCCAAGAAGGAAAAAAAGCTTGACAAAAAAAGAACATTCTGATTATTATATAGTCAGACTGAGATGACGATGCCGTACGAAGGTGTGCGGCCTCCAGCAAGACGAAGGCGTCCAAAAAGGGAAAGGACGCCTTTTCTTTTTTGGTCCATCGTTAATCGAACTTTTTTTTGACCGCTCAACGACGTGCGGCGAGGGAGTTGACAAAGGCGTCCGGAAGAAAAATCCAGGGCGCTTTTTCTTTTTCTACGACAGAGAAGGGAGCGCCGGAAAAATTTTTCTTAAGGAGGAAAATGAAAATGACTTACAGCAGACCGAATTCCAGCCCGGCGACCCTGAGCAAGAACCGGGTTACTCCGGCGCCGCAATCGGGCATCTGTGTGACCTGTCTCGACGGCTGTCCGGGACCGTGTGAAGTGGGCCGCTCCGCTTTGCGGGGAAGGGAAATTCTCTACCCCCAGCCCTATTCCCGTATTACCGCGGGGGCCGAAAAGGATTATCCCGTTGACCTGTCTCATTTCAACATTCAGGGCTCCTGCGTGGGAGCCACCGGGGTTTCTGCTGACTCGGATCGAGCCACCTTCCCGGCGGTGGATATCTCCACCACGATCGGGGCGAAAGAGACCATCAAGATGAAGGTTCCCTATTTTACCGGAGCCCTGGGGTCAACGGACATCGCCCGGATCCACTGGGAACCCATGGCCATTGCCGCAGCCCTCAGCGGAACGCTGGTCGTCGTCGGGGAAAACGTTTGCGGCATGGACCCGGAGGCGGAGTTCAAAAACGGAAGAGTGGTCCGGTCCCCGGAAATGGAGCGTCGGGTCAAAACCTTCCAACGCTGGCACAACGGCTACGGCGGGATCGTCGTGCAGTACAACGTGGAAGACGGCCGGCTGGGGGTCCCCGAATACGCGGTGGAGAAATTGGGGGTGGAGATCATCGAGCCCAAATGGGGCCAGGGCGCCAAGGACATCGGCGGAGAAGTAAAACTCTCGACCCTGGAGAGAGCGCTCCAGCTGAAAAGCCGGGGATACATCGTCCTTCCCGACCCGCAAGACCCGGTCATCCAGGAAGCCTTCAAACAGGGGGACTTTAAAGAGTTCGAGCGCCACTCCCGCCTGGGCATGGTGACGGAAGAGGGCTTTCACCAGGAAGTGGAGAGGCTGAGGAAAATCGGGACCAAACACATTTCCCTGAAGACCGGCGCCTATCGGGCGGCGGACCTGGCGCGGGCGGTGAAATTCGCTTCCGACGCCCGGATCGACCTTCTCACCGTGGATGGAGCGGGAGGCGGGACCGGGATGAGCCCCTGGAGAATGATGAATGAGTGGGGGATTCCCACGGTCTACCTGGAAAGCCTCCTCTACCAGTACCTGGATTACCTGGAGGAGAGGGGGGCTTTCATCCCCTCCTGCGCCATGGCCGGCGGGCTGGCCCTGGAGGATCACATCTTCAAGACCCTGGCCCTGGCGGCCCCTTACATCAAGGCCACCTGCCTGGGGCGGGCTTCGATGACCGCCGCCATGGTGGGGGGCACCATCGGGGAAATGATCAAGAAGGGAAAGGTGACTGCGGAAATCGCCAAGTACGGGACCGATGTGGAACACATCTTCATCCTGGCCGCCCAGCTCAAGTCCAAATACGGCAAGGATTTTGAAAAGATTCCCACCGGGGCCATCGGCATGATCACCTACTTCGACCGTCTGAACGCCGGACTGCAGCAGCTCATGGCCGGGGCCCGCAAATTCGCCCTGAATTATATCACCCGGGATGACCTGGTTTCCCTGACCCGGGAGGCTTCAGAGGTGTCCGGGATTCCCTACGTGATGGAGGCGGACCGGGAAGAGGCTTCCCGGATTTTGAGGGGAGGGCCGCGGATCCGTGATAGCCGGCCGGCAAGGGAAAGACCCTCCGTGGAAATTTCCCTGGATCAGGGGATCCCCTCTTAGTCCGTCCCCGAAAAACCAGCCGCTCGGCTGGTTCGTTTCGCTCGACCCCGGGGAAAGGCCTTCCGCCTTTCCCCTTTTTTTTTGCCCGCAAAAAGTGCTAAGATTCCGACAACTAGATAAAACGCAGAGGGCATAGAACAAAGCGCAGCAAAGCCGCAACCGAAATTACAGACTTTGCCCAGGACCACGTGCCTTCCAGAAATCCCCCCTTGCCCCCCTTTTCTAAAGGGGGGTTGGGGGGATTTCAGAGAATCGTTGCCCAACGTAAAATTGCTTACCAAAATTTAAAGAGTCTGTAGTTCAGTGGCATAGAACATAGGGCAAGGGCAAAACCAGCGTTCAAAAGAAAATTTTCGGAATATGAAGATTTCGCTTCGCCTCCAAATTTTGTTTCTCGTTTTTCTGCTGGGGTCCCTTGGGCTTACCGGCGGAGTTTTCGCCCTGGAGGGGGAAGCCGCCGGGAAACCCATCAAGACCCTGTCGGACCATGCCGCCTCCATGGACATGATGTGGACCCTCATCGCCTCCTTCCTGATTTTTCTCATGCAGGCCGGCTTCACCCTGGTGGAAGTGGGATTCACCCGGGCCAAGAACGCGGGCAACGTGGTCATGAAGAACATGATCGATTTCGCCCTGGGTTCCTTCGGCTTTTTCCTGATTGGCTACGGCCTGATGTTCGGGACCAGCGCCGCCGGCCTCTTCGGGACGGGGGATTTCTTCCTGAGCCATATTACCTCCGCGGGCAAGGTGGACAACTGGAAGTTCGCCAACCTGATGTTCCAGGTGGTATTTGCGGCCACGGCGGCCACCATCGTCTCCGGGGCCATGAGCGAGCGGGCCAAATTCATCGGCTACCTCTTCTACAGCCTCCTCATCAGCACCCTGATCTACCCCGTGGTAGGCCACTGGATCTGGGGGGGCGGCTGGCTGGCCCGGAAGGGAATGATCGATTTTTCCGGATCCACCGTCGTCCATTCGGTCGGAGGTTGGGTCTCCCTGGCGGGGGTACTGGTGTTGGGACCCCGGCTCGGCCGGCACAATCGGGACGGGTCGGTGAATGTCATCCCCGGTCACAACATTCCCCTGGTCGCCCTGGGCGTCTTCATCCTCTGGTTCGGGTGGTTCGGGTTCAACACGGGAAACACCCTGTCGGCCACCAATCCAAGCATTGCCCTCATCGCGGTGAATACGATCCTGGCCGGAGCCAGCGGGGCCCTCTGCACCATGGCTCTGACCTGGGTGCTGCGGGGAAAGCCGGATGTGGGCATGACCCTGAATGGGGTCCTCTCCGGCCTGGTCTCCTGCACCGGGGGCGTGGCCATCATCAGCCCTTTCAGCGCGGCGGCCATCGGCAGCGCGGCAGGCTTCATTCTGTATTTCTCCCTCTCGGCCTTCGAGCGGCGCCGCATCGATGACCCGGTGGGGGCCATCTCCGTCCACGGGGTGAACGGAATCTGGGGAACCCTGGCGGTGGGGCTGTTCGCGCAGGAGCAGTATGCGCAGAACAGCCTCGGCTTTGCGGTCAACGGCCTTTTCTTCGGGGGAGGAATCGACCTTCTGGGGGTCCAGGCCCTCGCCGTGGTCTCGGTCTTTCTCTGGGCTTTTCCCCTCTCCTGGCTTTTTTTCAAGGTTCTGGACAAGACCCTGGGACTCCGGGTCTCCCCCGAAGAAGAGGTGAGGGGGCTGGATTTCGGCCAGCATTCCATGACCTCCTACCCCGTCTTCGATGAATTCCAGAAGAAGCAGGAGGAGATTCTGGAAGAACTGGAACGGGTAAGAGAGCTGTCCTTGCTCCATGATATCGGCCAGTCCATGCACACCCTCAACCTGGAGGAGACCCTGGAACTCATCCTCCAGGGAGTGGCCAAGGGGATCGGGTTTGACCGGGTCAGGCTCTACCTCCTGGAGGAGGAGAAAAGACAGCTCTTCTGCAAAGTGACGGTGGGGATGGAGAAGGAGAAGATCCAGAGCCTGGCTCTGCCCTATGACCGGGAGGATAACATGATCTCCCGGGCCATGATGGAACGGCGGCCTTTTATCGTGGAGGATGCCGGCCATGACCCCCGGGTCAATCCGGGCCTGATCAGCTTTCTGGACGTGAAATCCTTTGCCGTGGTTCCCCTTCTTTCGCGGGATAAGGTGCTGGGGGGGATTTCCGCCGACAACCTCATCACCCAGACCCTGATCACCGAAAAAAAGCTCCAGTCCCTGATGATCTTTGCCAATCAGGCGGCTCTGGCCCTGGAAAACGCCCTGATGTACGAGGAGCTGAAAGCCTTCAGCGGTCAGCTGGAGGACCGGGTGCGCAGGGCTTCGGCGCGGCTGGAGGAGACCCAGCGGCAGCTCTTCCAGTCGGAGAAGCTGGCGGCCCTGGGAAAGCTCTCCGCGGGAATCGCCCATGAGATCCGAAATCCCCTGACCAGCATCAAGATCCTGATCCACTCGCTCGTGGATGAGCAGGCTACCGAAACCTCGCGGGAGAAGGACCTGGCGGTGATTGAGGCGGAGATCGGACGGGTGAACAAGATCATCAAGCAGTTTTTGGATTTTGCCCGGCCGCGCCCGCCCTCCCTGGAGCCCATGGAAGTGCGTGCGATCCTGGAGGAGACCCTGGCCCTGCTGGTGTACGAAATGGAGGCCCAGAAAATATCCCTGGAGCGCAGCTACGCCCCGGATATCCCCCCCGTTCCCATGGACCGGGAACAGATGAAACAGGTCTTCCTCAATCTCTTGCTCAATGCCCTCCAGGCCATGGAGCGGGGGGGAAATTTGCGGGTCGCCATCCGATGGAAACCCGCCCCGTCGGGGGGCGGGGGCCGTTCGGTGGCGGAAATCGCCGTTCAGGACACCGGCCCGGGAATGGCGGAAGACATCCGGAGCAGGATTTTTGAGCCCTTCTTTTCCACCAAAGAGGAAGGAATCGGGCTGGGCCTGCCCATCGCCCAGCGCATCGTGGAAGAACACGGGGGGCAGATCCGGGTGGAGAGCCGGGTGGGGGAGGGGACGACCTTTGTCGTTGCCCTGCCGATCCAATAAGAAAACCGTTGCTCGTTCCTCGTTACTGGTTCCTCGTTCTGTCCAGAGCCGAGCCCCGATGACGAGCAACGAGTAACCAGTAACCAGCGACCAGCAACGAGCAACAAGCAACCAGCAACGAGTAACAAGTTACGAGGAACCATGGAACGTATTCTAATCGTCGACAATGACTCGAGCATGCGCTATTCCCTGAACCGCATGCTGGAAGGGCAGGGGCTGGGAGTCTCTCTGGCCAAAAATGGAATCGAAGCTCTGGAACGGTTCGCCCAGGATCACCCAGACCTGGTGGTCATGGATATCAAAATGCCCGGGAGGAGCGGCCTGGAGGTCCTGAGAGAGATCAAAGAGAAGGATCCCAAGGCCCTGGTGATCCTGATGACGGCCTTCGGGACTACGGAGACGGCGATTGAGGCCATGAAGTTCGGGGCCTTCGATTATATCCTCAAACCCTTCGACATTCCCCAGATGCGGGGATTGGTGGAGCGGGCCCTGAAAATCTCCCGGATGATGAAGAAGATGGTGTCTCTGCCAGACCGGGAAGAAACCAGGGGGTCGGAAGAGACCCTGGTGGGGTCCTCCCCGGCCATGCAGCAGGTCTACAAGATGATCGGCCAGGTGGCGGCCACCGAAGTGACCGTCCTCCTGCGGGGGGAGAGCGGCACCGGGAAAGAGATGGTGGCCCGGGCGATCTATCACCACAGCCGACGCGGGGATAAACCTTTCCTGCCGGTGAATTGCGCCGCCATTCCCGAGACCCTGCTCGAGAGCGAACTCTTCGGCCACGAGAAGGGAGCCTTCACTGGAGCCTTGACGCGGCGCGTGGGGAAATTCGAGCAATGCCACGGCGGGACCCTCTTCCTGGATGAGATCGGCGACATGACTCCGGCCACCCAGGCCAAGATCCTCCGGGTCCTCCAGGACAGGCAGTTCGAACGCCTGGGGGGGTCGGAGCGGATCACCTCGGACGTGCGCGTGATCGTCGCCACCAACAAGGATTTGGAAAAGGGCATCCGGGAGGGGACTTTCCGGCAGGATCTTTACTACCGGCTGAAGGTGGTGACCCTTCACCTCCCTCCTCTGCGGGAGCGGAAAGAGGATATTCCCGAACTGGTGCGCTATTTCCTGCAGCGTTTCCGGGCGGATATCAACCGGGAAGTGCTGGACATCTCCCCCAAATCTCTGGAAAACCTGATGCGCTATCCTTGGCCGGGGAACGTGAGAGAGCTGGAAAACGCGGTCAAGCGGGCTCTGGTCATTGCCAAAAGTCACAGCCTCCTTCCGGAAGATTTTTCCCTGGAAGGGGTAGAGCGGGAGATGGGGCCCGCGGAGCACCTGGATTTGGAGGAACGGCTGCAAAAAATGATGGAGCCGGTCTTCAAGGAGCTGCTCGAATTGTCCCGGAGAAGCCCGGGGACCGACCTCATGTCCGAGCTGGAGAGGATCCTGATCAAGAGGGCCCTGCAGGAGACCAAGGGAAATCAGGTCCAGGCGGCGGTCCTCCTGGGGATCAGCCGCAATACCTTGCGCTCCAAGATTGAAAGATATAGGATCAGAAAAGACGTGTCCATCGTGGAGGAGGAATAAAAAACCGACCGATCGCCGTCAAAGGATTTCTTAAATGAATAAAAATCTCCGTCTGGCCCTGGGGCAGATCAATGTAACGGTGGGAGACCTGCCGGGCAACGCCCGCAAGATCATGGAGATGATTGAACGGGCCCGGGAATGGGGGGCAGACGTGGTGGCCTTCCCGGAGCTGGTCCTGCCGGGCTATCCCCCGGAAGATCTCCTCTTGAACTCCACCTTCGTTCGAGACAACGTGGAGGCTTTAAAAAAAGTCGCCCGGGCCACCCGGGGGATTACCGCCATCGTCGGATTTGCCGACCTGCAGGATGATATTTACAACGCCGCGGCCATCCTTCAGGATGGAAGGCTGGCCGGGGTTTACCATAAGATCTACCTTCCCAACTACGGGGTCTTTGATGAAGAGCGGTATTTTCCAAGGGGGCGGGATTTCCTGGTTTTTGAACTGGGGGGAGCGGTCGTCGGGGTGAATATCTGCGAGGACATCTGGTATCCCGGAGACCCCACCCGGACCCAGTGCCTCCAGGGCGGGGCCACGCTGATCGTGAACATCTCTTCGTCCCCCTTTCATGCCGGGAAAAGGGATTTTCGCCGCAGGATGCTTTCCACCCGGGCCTGGGACTATTCGGCCTACGTAGCCTATGTCAACCTGGTGGGAGGGCAGGATGAGCTGGTCTTTGACGGCGGGTCCATGGTTCTCGATCAACGCGGGGAGGTTGTCGCTGAAGCACGAGCCTTCGAGGAAGAACTCCTGGCCGTTGACCTGCCCCTGGATGAAATCCTTCTCCACCGGCTCCATGATCCCCGGAGGAGAAAAGAAAAGCTGGGTTCCCTGCCCGAAGGAAGACTGCGGCGGATCCGGCTCCGGCCGCCGAAAAAGGGAAAGAGGGGGGAAAGCCTCCCCCCCCGAACCGCCGTGACCCTGGGCAGGCTGGAAGAGATCTACCGGGCCCTGGTTCTGGGAACCAGGGACTATGTCCGCAAGAACGGCTTCCGGAAGGTGATTTTGGGGCTGAGCGGGGGGATCGATTCCTCCCTTTCCGCCGCCATCGCGGTGGATGCGCTGGGAAAAGAATCCGTAGTCGGAGTGGCCATGCCCTCCATGTATTCCTCGCCGGAAAGCCTGGAAGATGCCCGATCTCTGGCGCAAAACCTGGAAATTGATTTCCAAGTCCTGCCCATCGACGGAGTCCTGGCTTCCTACCTGAAAACGCTGGAGCCCACCTTTCAGGGGAAGAAGCCGGATGTAACCGAAGAAAATATCCAGGCCCGAATCCGGGGGAATCTTCTCATGGCCCTTTCCAACAAATTCGGCTGGCTGGTCCTGACCACCGGGAACAAGAGCGAGATCGGGGTCGGGTACTGCACCCTCTACGGGGACATGGCCGGCGGTTTCGCGGTGATCAAAGACGTTCCTAAAACCCTGGTCTATGAGCTGTCCGCGTACCGGAATTCGACGGGTTCCCCGCCGGTCATCCCTTCGCGGGTCATGGAGAAGCCTCCTTCGGCGGAGCTCCGCCCCAACCAGAAGGATACCGACTCCCTTCCCCCCTATGAAACCCTGGACCCGATCCTCCAGGCCTACGTCGAGGAGGACCAGAATCCGGAGACCATCGTCTCCCGGGGATTTCATCGCCAAATGGTGGAAGAGGTCATCCGCAAGGTGGACCTCAATGAGTATAAACGGCGACAGGCTTCTCCCGGAGTCAAAATCACCCCCCGGGCCTTCGGACGGGATCGCCGGCTGCCGATCACGAACCGGTACCGGGTGAAGGCGAAAAACTAAAAGAGTTGCTGGTTGAAAAAAAAAGACAACGAGCAACCGGTAACGAGTAACGAGCACCCAGCGGCGAGCAACCAGTAACGAGCAACGAGCAATAGTAACGAGTAACCAGTAACCAGAAACCAGTAACGATTTCCTATTACTTCTATTACTCTTGCGAAAGGAGGAGAACATGGCGCTGAATCTGGAGTCGGTGGGAAAAACCTGGGGGCCTTACGAATTTACTTACAGCGAGAGGGACTTGATTATTTACGCCCTGGGGGTCGGGTTCACCAAACAAAACCTGGAATACGTCTATGAGGGGGCGAAGGATTTTAAAGCTTTTCCTACCTACGGAGTCATCCTGCCGTCGAATGCCGGGGCCGAGGCCTTCTTGTCCACCCAAGCCAATTTCGCCATGGTGGTTCACGGGGAGCAGGGTCTGCAGATTCACAACCCCCTGCCCAAGGGCGGCACCGTGCAGACCACCACGACCCTGGAAGGGGTTTACGATAAAGGTTCAGGAGCTTTGATCGTCATGCGCTTCGATACCCGGGAAAAAGGCGGAGCTCCCGTCTGCACCAACTGGGTGAGCGCCTTTGTGCGCGGGTCCGGGGGATTCGGTGGGCCGGCCCAACCGAAGAAGGATGTCCCCCCGATCCCCCCGAAGAACCCGGACTTCATCCTGGACGCGCAGACCGACGTGAACCAGGCCGCCCTCTACCGGATGTCCGGAGACCGGAATCCTTTACACATCGACCCGGCCATCGCCAAGATGGTGGGCTTCCAGGAGCCCATCCTCCACGGCCTCTGTACCTATGGAGTCGTATGCCGCTGTTTCGTTCAGGAGGTCTTGAAAGGAGATTCGGGAAAAGTGAAATCCTATTCGGCCCGCTTCAGCAGCCCGGTCATTCCCGGAGAAAAACTGCAGATCAAGGTACAAAAGGAATCACCCCCTCCCTCCCCTCCCCGAAGGTGTGAAAAAATTGATTTTCAGCCGTCACCCCGGTGAAAACCGGGGTCCAGTAAGTTCGTAAATCCTTGAAAACACTGGATTCCGGCTTTCGCCGGAATGACGTGACAAAGAACTAATTCGATTTTTTCACACCTTCCCCCCTCGAGGGGGAGGGCTTCGACGTGAGCTCAGCCGAACGGTTAGGGTGGGGGGGAGGATTGAACGCAAGTAGCGCCGAGGACGCAGAGAACAAGACTCTGCATTCTCGGCGATCTCTCCGGTGAAAGGATGGGAATACCTTTCATGGAAGCGATCGCTAAAAATCTGAAAAAGGCGGCCTCCCGGAAAAAGAAGGGTCTGGTTGTGCGGGAAGAGCCGGGAGAAAAATACCGGACGATCGTGGAAAATGCCGTCCAGGGGATTATTGTGTACCAAGATGGGAGATTACGGTACGCCAACGCCCGGGCCAGTGATTTTTTTAAGAAACCCATCGAAGAGCTCACCCCCGAGTTCCTGGCTAGTATGGTCCACCCGGATGACCGGCCCATGGTCATGAGCCGTTACGCCCAAAGGCTCCGCGGGGAGGAAGTACCCAAGGTCTATTCTTTTCGCGCGGTAGCCGACGGGGGGCGGGTCCTCTGGGTGGAATTCAGCGTGAGCCTGATCGAGTGGGAGGGGCGGCCGGCGACCCTGCTGTTGGCCGAGAACATCACCGAGCGAAAGAAGATGGAGGCGGCGCTGGCGGAAAGCGAAAAGACCATCCGCGCACTCCTGGATGCTTCCCCGGCGGTGGAATTCCTGGTCGGATCGGATGGGAAGATTTTGGTTTACAATCAAGCTTTCGAACGATTCTTTGGAAGCGACGGAAAGCCCCTGATCGGCAGAAATATCCAGGACCTTATTACCCCGGAAGAAAACCGGGTGAATCGGAGCAAAGCCCTGGAGGTCCTCAGCACCGGGAAGCCCGTTTTTTTCGAAGACTACCAGCGGGGGTTGTGGCTGGGAAAAAGCTTCAGCCCCATTCTGGATGAAGAGGGGCGAGTCGCCAAGATCGCCTGCTATGGGATGGATATCAGCGAGAAAAAACGGGCGGTAGAAGCCCTCAAGGAAAATGAGTTCCGGTACCGGCTGCTGGCCGAAAATGTCAGCGATTTCATCTGGGCTGCGGATCGAAATTTGCGTCTAACTTATGTGAGTCCCGGAGTGACGCGCATGCTGGGGTATACCCCGGAAGAACTGATGGCCCAAAAAAAGAAAGATCGGTTGAACCCTGATTCCGTCGCCCACATCTGGAAGGTGTACACCCAAGAGCTGGCCAAGGAAAAGAAGGAGCCCAAGGAGCAGCCTCAGCCCCAGATCCTGGTGCTGGAATACCGCCGCAAGGATGGTTCCACCTTCTGGGCCGAGAGCCGGGTCAAGCCGGTCTTCGATTCGGAGGGGAACATCGCTTTCCTTGTCGGGATCACCCAAGATATTTCGGACCGGAAGAAAGCTGGAGAGGATCTGCGGGAGAGCGAGCGCCGCTACCGGCTGCTGGCCGAAAATGCCACGGATGTGATCTGGACCACGGACATGAACCTGCGTCTCACCTATGTCAGCCCCGCAGTCACCCGCCTGCGGGGTTACACTCCGGAAGAGGCTATGGCCGAACCCACGGAGAAGGCCTATTCTCCCGATTCCTGGGCCCTAATCCAGAAGCTGTACGCGGAAGAATTGATCGAGGAAAAGAAGGATGCCAGGAATTTGTCCCGGACCCGGACCCTGGAACTGCAACACCGTTGCAAGGACGGGTCCTTTGTTTGGGCCGAGACCAAGATCAGCGCCATTCGCGACGCAGAGGGGAATATCGTTGAACTCCTCGGAGTCACCCGGGATATCACCGAACGGAAGAAAGCCGAGGAAGCCGCCCGGCGGTGGGCCGAGGAAAACGCCCTGATGGCCGAGATCACCAGGATCATCAGCTCCAGCCTGAATATTGAGGAGGTCTACGAGCGATTCGCCGAGGAAGTCCGGAAGCTCATTGAATTTGAAAACATAGACATCGTCATGATAAATCCCGAGGAGAGATCCCTAGCCGTTACCCATGTCTCCGGTGTGCCCATACCCGGTCGGGAGGTGGGAACCATCCTCCCCCTGGATGGAACGGCGACGGAGGAAGTCTATAAAACCCGGTCCAGCCTTTTCATCCATAAAGAGAATCTGGAAGAGGCGCTCAGGAAATTTCCGAAGCTGAACGCTGCCTTTGAAGCCGGTAGGCAATCGGTGATCAGTGTTCCGCTCATCCGGGAAGACCGGGTCATCGGGATTCTTAGTATTTCGTCCTGCAAGCCGAATGCCTATACCCGCGCCGATCTGGAAATGGCCGAGAAAGTGGCCAGCCGGATTGCCGGAGCCATTGCCAATGCCCAGCTCTTTCAAGAATTGCGTCGCACGGTGGGAGCCCTGATAGAATCGGAGCTAAGGAACCGGAGCCTGGTGGAGGCCGCGGGCATTTCCGGCCTGGGGATTGTGGTCTTCAAGGGCGATCAACCGAGAAAGGTGGTTTGCGTATTTGGCAACGAGGAGGCCCAAAAGATCACCGGTTATACCGAGGAGGAATTGAGCCGAATCCCTTTCCATGAGATCATCCATCCCGCTCACCGGGAGACGGCCTCGAGTCAATACTGGACCCGGCAGAGGGAAGCCGGGGAAGCGGGTCTCGTCCAGCTGGTCATCCGCCATAAAAAGGGGCATACGGTTCTGATCGAAATTTCCGCCATCCGCACGGTCTTCCGTGGGGAAGAGTGCATGATCGGATTTTTCCGGGACATCTCCGAACGGAAGCGGACCGAAAAGGAATTGGCCGACTACCGGGCCCACCTGGAACAGATGGTGGAAGAGCGGACCACCCGAATCCAGCAACTGGAGCAGCAACGGACGGAAATCGAAAAAATGGCGGCCACGGGGGTCCTGGCCGCACGGATCGCCCATGAGATCAACAACCCGCTGGCAGGCATCAAGGGTGCCTTCATGCTCATCAAAGATGCCGTCCCGCTGGAACACCAATACCATCACTACAGCGACCGCAGCCAGAAGGAGATCAACCGGATCGCCCGGATCGTGCGCCAGATGTTCGAGCTTTACCGCCCCCCCGACGAGGATCAGGAAGAATGGACCCTCGATCAGATGATCCAGGATGTCACCTCCCTGTTGAAAGATGAATGTCGCGAACGAAAGGTGTCCATCCAATTCGATCTGCCCCCCCTGAAGGCCCGGCTCCCGGCGGGTCCGGTTCGACAGGTGCTCTTCAACACGATCAAGAACGCGGTGGAAGCATCGCCGCTTCAGGGGGTAGTCCATATCGCCGTGGAAAAAAAGCAGGAGAAAATCGTCATCCGGGTTCGGGATCAGGGGCCCGGAATTTCGGAAGAGATCCGTCCCCATATCTTTGAGCCCTTCTACACCACGAAAAGGGGAAAGCGGGGCGGTTTGGGCCTGGGTCTCTCCATCTCCAAGGACATCGTGGAAGCCTTGGGAGGCTCCATCCATTTCCAGAATCAATCAGGGAGGGGAGTTCTTTGTCGGATTGTCTTTTCGCATAAAAAAAGAAAGAAGGATCCTAAGGATGGCTGAAAAGGGAAAGATATTGATTGCCGACGATGAAGAGACCTTTCTTTATTCCACGGCGGATTTGTTACGCCGGGAGGGCTACGATTGCGATATCGTCCCGGACGGGAATAGGGCAGCGGAGATGCTCGGGAAGGGAGAGTACGACCTTCTGATCGCGGACATCAAAATGCCCGGGAACGGAAATCTGGAACTGGTTCGTGAAATGCCCCGCCTCGCCGAAGGCCTGCCGGTGATTCTAGTGACCGGGTACCCGTCGTTGAAAACGGCCATGGAGTCGTTTCAGCTGCCCGTAGCAGCCTATCTTCCCAAGCCGGTGGAATGGGCGACCCTTTTGGCCGGGGTCCAGGAGGCCGTCCAAAAATTTCGGTTTTTCAAAGTAGTCCGCAAGATCCGAAACCGCCTGCAGCACTGGGAAGAGGATTTAAAGCAGATGGAGGGAACCTCTCCCGAGCTGCGGCCTCCGGGGTCCTGGACCACCATCGACAGCTTCCTGAGCATAACCTTTAAGAACCTGATCGATTCTCTCTGGGACGTGAAAAATATGGCTCAATTCCTCTCCGCCGGCCGTAGCAACCACGATGTGTGCCATCTGCTCACGTGTCCCCGACTGACCTTTTTGAAGCAGGGGGTGGAAGAAACCGTGGAAGTTCTGGAAAGAACCAAAAACTCATTCAAATCGAAAGAATTGGGGGATTTACGGAAGAAACTGGAAGGGCTGCTGAAGACCCTTTCCTGAACGACGCCTCCTTGCAGCCAGGATACCCATGAACAAAGGCTCCCCGTTCAAGAGTTTCAGGGGAGGACGGATGGGGTTGAAAAAGGGGGAAAATGATTAAAGAAAAACAGAAGATTTTCCGATGTAGATCTAAGCAAATGTGGTAAAATAACTTTGTTTTGCCTTGTCGGGTGGAACTGAGGGTCTGCAAGACGAAGGCACAGTCGAACCCCTTCCGAAAGAGAAGGGAGAGTGTGCCTTTTTTATTTTCCGTCGCCCAAGGCGGAAGCAAAGGGGCTTTCGCCGGGATCCGTCGCCGCAAGGGCCATGCATCGCAGGGAAGGCAGGGTTCTGGCGTATTCGAAGATACTCAGTAAGACCGGGAAAGGATGCAAGCTCCGGCAACGAAGAGGAGTGGGGTGATTCCTTGAAAACAGAGGCCGGGTTAGAGGGAAAAGAACGGTCAACTCAGTCTGGGTCTCTGGAGGGGAAGAACTCACCGGAGGAAGAAGTCCTCCGGCGGCGGCTGCTGGAAGAGGAGCTCCGGACCTATAAAAAGAAGTGCGAGCTCCTGACGGAGTACATGAACGAGGCTATGCGGGTGGTACAGAGGCTGGAAACTCAGGTCCTGAGGAGCCCGCGGATTGAAATGATGGGCAAAGCCATGGTCGCCGGTCTGGCCCATGACCTCAGGAACCCCCTGGCGGTCATTCACTCCTGCTCCCAGAATTGCTTGGAGGCCGAGAGACTTCCCCGCTTGCTCCAGAAAAACTTACTGATGATCCAGGAAAGCAGCCAGAAGGCCAATTCCCTTTTAAGGCAGTTTCTGGATTTCGTCAAGTCGGAGCTGAACCGGCAATCGACAGATATCCATGAACTCCTCCTCCGGGCTTGGGACTCCGCCTCCCTGGATGCGAAATCCGTCCCGGTAAACCTGGAAACGCGATTTTCTCCCGACCTTCCATTCATCTTCGCGGATCCCGAAAAGCTGGAGCGGGTTTTTGTGAACCTGTTCCTGAACGCCCTCCGGGCGGTCGCCTCGGGGGGAACGATTACCATCCAGACCCGGTTCCTGGGCCCGGGAAAATGCGTGCAGATTGAAATAATCGATAATGGCCCCGGGATTCCCAGTTCTCAGCGAGATCGGCTTTTTGAACCCTTCTTCTCGACCCAAAAGGACGGCGTGGGACTGGGCCTGTTCCTTTGCCGGTCCTTCATTCAGGATCACCAGGGAGAAATCTCCATCGACGGCGGAGACGCCGGAGGAACGAAGGTGACCGTGAAGCTTCCCGTGATTCCAGAAAATTCCGGTCCCCATCCTAGCCCAAAGAATATCATTGGAAAATGACGGGTCATTTTGTAGATTAGGACCTGGGATCCTCGGAAACGGGGGTTTTCGGGGAGAAGGTTATCTCGGAATGCCTTGGCGGGTAGAACGAAGGGTCTGCAAGTCGAAGGCATAACCAGTCCTCTTGTGCCTTAAAAAGGGGGGCGGTTATGCCTTTTGTTATTTTCGGCTCCGGAGATGGAGGGATATGGAACTTCAAAAAGAAGCAGCCAAGCTTTTTGATGAATTGTTCCTGGTGACCTTTAAGCAACTGGGTCTCATGGGCATTCGGGTCGAGCCAAGCGATGTGGTCAAGCAAGTGATCAGCCCGGTCAAGGATGTATATCTCAAGGGATTAGTGGATTTGCTGACCCTGGTGACCCAGCAGCAGAGTGATGGAAAACCTACGGACGGAGCCCCATAGGGCCAGGGGAAAATCCTTATTCCCCCACCGCTTCCCTTCTTCCTTTCGGACTCTCCACGGGCGACCGGCCGGTCGCTCCGGCCATCTCCTCCCTTATGCGGGAATGACCTCCGGCGGCCTCACTTCCTTCATGGTGATGGCCTCGGTGGGGCAGGTGATCGTGCAGACTCCGCACCCGACGCACTTCTCGGGAGTTATCTCCGCCTTGGGCTCATCCCCCTCCATGCGGATGGCATCGAAGATGCACCGGTCCAGGCAGCCCTGGCAGCCGATGCATTCTTCAGTGTTGACCACCGCCTGGAACCGGCTGGGAGCGACCAGCTTGTGCCGGTTGGGAAGCCGCCAGTTGATGCAGCAATCCCGACAGCAGTTGCAGATGATGTGATCGACCTTCTGCCGGTTGTCGACGACGTGGACCAGGCCTTCTTTCTCCGCCGTGTGGAGGATCCGAATGGCCTCCTCCTTGGAAATGGCCCGGCCGGTTCCCCGTTGAAGGGCGTAATCGGCGGCCCGGTTGACCTGGATGCAGACTTCCACGGGTTTTCCGCACTTTCCATCCACGACGCGACAGGTGCAGGGAGCGACCGCCAGATTCCTGGCCTGCTGGACAATCTCCCGGACGTCCTCCATGGCCAGGACTTTGGCTTTGGATTCAATCGTGGCCCCCACGGGGATGACCCGGATCGCCGGCTTGGACAGAAACGCTTCGATGACCCTGCCGAAGTCCGGCCATTCTTTGTCCGTGTATTCCTTCCAGAGACGAAGAAATTCTGCGCTGGCCCCCTTCCAGAGGACCGAACTGTCGTGGAACTGGGGGACCGTTTTGACCCGGTAATAACGGGGCTCGCCTTCTTTCTTGGAGAAAAAAATCAGGCCTTTTTGAAACAGGTCTTCCACCATGACCTGAATAACCTCGCGAGCGATTTCCGTCTTCCCCGCGAGTTCGGAAACCGTGGCCGGCGGGAAAGCGGCCATGAGGACTCGGATCTCCCTCTCATCGGCAATCTTTTGCAGGATCCGCGGAAGGATCTTGGAGTCGGGAGCTCCCAGCATTTTGGAGAACTCCTGATAAAGGCTTAAGCCGTTCATTCTATTTTCTCCTGGGGCCGATTCATTTTTCCGGATGTTCTTCCCTCTTGGACAAGAAAGAAGGCGAGAAACCTCTCGCGAGCTTTAAAGCTACTAATTTTTGAAATTTTCGTCAATGATAAATTCGCCTTGTCATCCTGCTTCACTTCTGCAATTCTCTTTCCTACGAAAAAGCAAGCTTGCGGCCCGGAAGTAATGGCCCGATGATTATGCCACGCCGGCGGAGAATCGTTTGCGAGTCCGGGTTCTACCCTGGGACTTCGTCTTGCCCCCCTTCACTTTCCAGAAATCAGGTCAATGTTCATAGCTTGGAGGCCTTGCCCGGCCCGGGGGCAAGGCCGTGGTTCTCGGCATGATGAGGCACGGATTCTTTCATCGGTCCGGGCGGAATCGGCCCGGGGGTGCGCAGATGGCCCTGCCCGTACCGCCTCCCTCTGCGGAGGGGAAGCGATCTTTCATCGGATCTTCGCCACCCGCCGATCCTGCCTTCCAACTACGGCCTTGTCCCCGGGCCACAAGAAAAGGCATCTCCAAAGTGAAGGGGGGCAAGGGAACCTCATCGCTTGAATTATTCATGGTAATGTGTTAACATTCCGGAAAATTTCGGTTTTCATCGGGAACCAGCGGTCCGCTCGCGCAGCAGGGTGAGAACAGAAGAATGAGGGGAAATCTTTATGCCGGAATACAATTATTCCAAGTTTGTTAGCGTTGAACAGAAGGAATCGGTTGCCACCATCACCCTGAACCGCCCTGAAAGGCTAAACGCCATAGACGATGGGATGCATCAAACTCTACAACGACTCTTTCTCGAAATGGACGACGACTCAGGTATTCATGCGATCGTCATAACCGGGGCCGGCCGGGCTTTCTGTTCAGGGGGCGATGTCAAGAATATGGACGAACAGCAGCGGGATCCATTCCAGAAAAAAGAGTTCGCTCCCACTCGCCACAGCCGCCACCTGCTGCGCAACATGCTGGAATGTGAGACCCCCATCATTGCCGCCGTGAATGGAGACGCCGTGGGACTGGGGGCTAGTCTCGCTTTGCTTTGTGATGTGATCTTTGCTGCGGAGGGGGCCCGCATCGGCGATACCCATGTACGGGTAGGCCTGGCAGCCGGGGATGGAAGCGCGGTAATCTGGAGTATGCTGTGCGGCGTGGCCAAAGCCAAGCAATATCTGATGACGGGAGACCTGATATCGGCTCGTGAGGCGGAAAGAATTGGATTGGTGAACAGGGTAGTCGCGGAAGGAAAAGCATACGAAGAGGCGTGGAAATTCGCCAAGCGGTTAGCCGATGGTCCCATTCAGGCGATAAAATGGACCAAGTATTCGGTTAACAAGCTGATCAAAGATCAAATGAATCTAATCTTAGACACCGCTCTGGCCTTGGAAAGTCTGACCTTCCTCTCCGAGGACCACCGCGAAGCTTCAAAAGCTTTTGTAGAGAAGCGGGCGCCGATTTTCAAAAAAAGGAAATAGCGAGGGTTAGAAGATTTATGATGTCCGACTTTAAAAATTGCCTGTCTTCTGTACTCATTTTGCCCAGCCTGTTTAAAATACATCAAATTTTGTAACTTCTAGTTTTCACAATACAAACTAATTATCCTCCCAATCTGGAAAATCTTTCCTGCCCAAAAAAGCCATCTCCCCTTCCTAGCATATTCTCCCTCCTGCAAATAAACTCGTTGATTTCTATAGATATTTTTTATTTTGGGAAGCTGGTACAGAACTTGAATTGCTCCAGCCCAATTTTGATGGTCTCGTAAAAAGTCTCTTAAAGCGTCACCCCGGCGAAAGCCGGGGTCCAGGACATCCAGAAATAACTGGATTCCGGCTTTCGCCGGAATGACGAATTTTATGGAATTTCGACTTTTTACGAGATCATCAATTTTGAGGCGGTTAAGAAGGAAAAAGAGATTGGCAGGAGCAGGTCTGATGGTGATGTTTCTTTGCATCGCTGCCCCGGTATGGGGTGGGGAAGAAGAAAAAGAGGCAGATCGATGGAAAATCCTACAATCC
>JAPLIW010000389.1 GCA_026388915.1 Deltaproteobacteria bacterium | reverse complement strand
TTCCGGCGAAAGCCGGAATCCAGTGTTTTCAAGGATTTACGAACTTACTGGACCCCGGTTTTCACCGGGGTGACGGCTGAAAATCAATTTTTTCACACCTTCGGGGAGGGGAGGGAGGGGGTGATTCCTTTTGGTTGCGGCTCTGCCGCGCTGTGTTCATCTGTGTCCCATCAATCTTTTTGTCGTTTAGTTCAGGAATTTCTGGCCTCCTTCTCCACTAGCCAGCAGCGGACTCCATGCCCCGCATCCAGGGAGAAGAGGGGAGGCCTTTCCTGCGTGCAGGCCTGGAAAGCCATGGGACAGCGGGGCCGGAAGAGACAGCCCGGGGGAAGGCGGATGAGGTTGGGCACCAGGCCGGGGATTTCCTTGAGGCGCGCTTTCCCCTCCCTGAATTTTCTCCCCAGCTGGGGGATGGAGGTCATAAGCCCCAGGGTGTAAGGGTGCCTGGGCTGGAGAAAGAGGGTCTCGATGGAGGCGTACTCCACGACCTGGCCGGCGTACATGACCACCACTTCGTCGCTCACCTCGGCGATCACCCCCAGGTCGTGGGTGATGATCAGGATGGCCATGCCTACCTCTTCCTGGAGTCCGAGCATGAGGTCCAGGATCTGGGCCTGGATGGTCACATCCAGGGCCGTGGTCGGCTCGTCGGCGATGAGGAGTTTGGGCCGGCAGGCCATGGCCATGGCGATCATGACCCGCTGGCGCATCCCCCCGGAGAGCTGATGGGGATATTCGTGCACCCTCCTCTCCGGAGCGGGGATGCCCACCAGCCGGAGCATCTCCGCCGCCCCCTGAAAGGCTTCCGGCTTATTCATCCCCTGGTGGATGACGTACGTCTCGGCGATCTGGTCCCCGATGGTGTAGACCGGGTTCAGAGAGGTCATAGGCTCCTGGAAGATCATGGCAATGTCCTTGCCCCGGACCTGCCGCATGGCTGCCGGGGAAAGCCGGAGGAGGTCCGAGCCCTCGAATTCGATTTCCCCCTCCAGAATCTTTCCGGGCGGATCGGGGATGAGGCGCATGATGGTCAGAGCGGTGACCGATTTTCCGCAGCCCGATTCTCCTAAAACCCCTAGAGTCCGGCCCTTGTCGATCCCGAAGGAGACCCGCTCGACGGCCTTCACCACGCCCTCGGGGGTGAAGAAATGGGTGGTCAGATTCTTCAGCTGGATCAGAGGCTCTCTCAAGACCGGCCCCCCCCGTAAAGCAGACAGGCGACATGATGTTCCGGCCCGATCTCGAGCAGAGGAGGATCGATTTGACGGCATTCCTCCATTATTTTCGGGCAGCGGGTGTGAAAGCGGCATCCCGACGGAGGATTGATGGGAGAGGCTACGTCCCCCTGGATCAGCTTCCGGGATTTCCGGCGCTCTCTGCCCCCCGGCGCCGGGATGGGGACGGCCGAAAGCAGGGCTTCGGTGTAAGGATGTTTGGGGTTCAGGTAGAGGTCCCGGTCGCGGGCGGTCTCCACCAGCTTGCCCAGGTACATGACCGCGATCCGGTCGGAGATGTGCTCCACCACGGCCAGGTCATGGGCGATCACGATATAGGACAGGCCGTGTTTCTCCTTGAGCATATCCAGAAGGTTGATGACCTGGGCCTGGATGCTCACATCCAACGCCGAAACCGGTTCATCGGCCACGATGAGGTCCGGGTTCATGGCCAGCGACCGGGCTACTCCGATCCTCTGCCGCTGCCCGCCCGAAAACTCGTGGGGGTAGCGGGCCATGTGGTCGGGCTGCAAACCGACTTCGGTCAGGAGTTGTCTCACCCGTTCCGTCCAATGTCCCTCCGGGACCAAATGGTGAACGCGCAGCGACTCGCCGATGATTTCCCGCACCCGGAGCCTGGGATTCAAGGAAGAGTAGGGGTCCTGGAAGATCATTTGCATCTTGGTCCGGAAACGGATCATCTCTCCGGGGTTGAGCTTGCTGATGTCCGTCCCCTGGAAGAAAACCTGCCCGGCGGTAGGCTCGTACAACCGCAGAAGGCACCGGCCGATCGTGGATTTGCCGCACCCCGATTCCCCCACCAGCCCGAGGGTTTCTCCCCTGCGGATGGCGAAGCTGACCCCGTCCACGGCGTAGACATAACCGACGGTCCGTCCCAGGAGCCCCTTCCGGATGGGGAAATGCTTCTTGAGGCCCTGAACCCTGAGCAGGAAATCATCGCCGGGGGGAGAGGCTGAGATTGAATTCGAGGAGAGCCGGGATTCAGGGATCGGGTGACCCATTACGTTTTCCTCAGGTAAGGATCCACCAGATCCCGCAGGGCGTCGCCCAGGAGATTGATTCCCAGGGCTGACATGAAAATGGCCATCCCGGGGAAAGCGGCCAGCCACCACTGGAGTAGCATGTAGTCCCGCCCTTCCGCCAGCATGACCCCCCAGGAAGGAGTAGGCGGCTGAATTCCCAGGCCCAGGAAGGAGAGAAGGGACTCGCGAATAATGGCCCTGGCCACTTCCACCGTCGCCAAGACCAGGATGGCGGGAAGCAGGTTGGGGAGAATGTGGCGGACCAGGATCCGCCGGGTGGAGAAAGCCAGAGACTTGGCGGCCAGGACAAACTCCCGATCCCGGAGTTTCATGGTCTCGATCCGGATGACGCGGGTAAAGACCGGCCATCCGGTAAGCCCCAGGGCGATGATGATGTTCTGGAGGGAAGCGCCCAGGACGGCCACCAGGCTCATGGCCAGAAGGATAAAGGGAAAGCCCATCATGCAATTGACCAGGAAGGAGATGACCGCATCGGCCTTTCCTCCAAAATAACCGGCGACCAGGCCGAGGGTGACTCCCACCGTCAGCATCAGGATGACCGCCGCAAGCCCTACCACGAGGCTGATCCGTGTTCCATACAGGATACGGGTGAGGAGATCCCGGCCCAGATGGTCGGTCCCCAGCGGATATTCGGCCTTGCCCCCTTCCATGAAGGCCGGCTTCCAGAGTCTTTTCGTAATGTCCTGTTTGAAGGGATCATGGGGTGACACGTAGGGGCAGAAGAGGGCGATGAAGATAAGGCAAAAAATCAACAGGGCCCCCAATACCCCCATTCGGAGATGCCACATCTTGCGGAGCACAAGGCTCAGGATCGAGGGAGCTGCTTCGTCGATTTCCGGGGTTGAGGTCGGGATTTCAGCCATCGATCTATTCCAGTCGAATCCGTGGGTCGATGAGGGCGGCGAGAATGTCCGCCGCCAAGTTGCCGATCACCACGAACAGGGCAAAGACGACCACAATGGCCTGGACGACCGGATAGTCCCCCATCCGGATTGAATCTACGGCCAATCGTCCGAGCCCCGGCCAGGCAAATACCGTTTCGGTTACCACCGCCCCTCCCAGAAGGGCACCCAACTGCATTCCGGTGATGGTGATTACAGGAATCGCGGCGTTTTTGAAAGCATGTTTGATCAGAACTTTGCGCTCCGTGAGTCCCTTGGCCCGGGCCGTCCGAATGTAGTCCTGGTTCAGCACGTCGAGCATTCCGGAGCGCACCATACGCATATTGATGGGCAGAATCCAGGAGGCCAGGGTAACCGCCGGCAGGACCAAATGGGCCCACGTGTCGGAGCCGGAGATGGGGAGCCACCGAAGCCACACACCGAAGATGATGATCAGCATGATGCCGAACCAGTAGAGAGGCATGGCCTGCCCGAGGAGGGCGGTAAAGGTAGCCACATTATCCATGAGCGAATATCGGCGGATGGCGGAGACGATCCCCACCGGCAGGGCCACCAGGTTGACCAGGATGAGGGCGGCCAAGGCCAGCTCGATGGTGGCGGGAAGCCGCTCCCGGACGAGTTTGGCCGCCGGCACCTTGGCCATGAAGGAGTTGCCGAAATCGCCATGCAATACGACCTTGCGCAGAAAGTCGAGGTATTGTACCGGGACCGGGCGGTCGAGGCCCATCTGCTTTTTAAATTTGGCGATGTCGCTGACTTCCGCCTCGGGCGGCAGAAGCAGGAGGGCGGGGTCGGTGTTCAGGAAGAGGAGGAAGAAGGAGATCATGGAGATGACCAGGCATACCCCGATGGCCTGCACGAGTTGCTTGATGATGAAGGTCCTCATCCC
>JAPLIW010000003.1 GCA_026388915.1 Deltaproteobacteria bacterium | reverse complement strand
CCCCCTGCCCTTACACCTAATAAGAAGTGCTAAGCACCTTCAATAAAAA
Organism: Deltaproteobacteria bacterium; assembly: GCA_026388915.1. Taxonomy (GTDB): domain Bacteria; phylum Desulfobacterota; class SM23-61; order SM23-61; family SM23-61; genus SM23-61. The sequence continues at coordinate 2,599 of JAPLIW010000003.1, read as the reverse complement.
CAGGGTCTTCCACCTTCTAAGGTGTCCGGTACTTCGGCGCAGGTCGGGCAGCACCATCTCTCTCCCTATAGAAAGTCATAGCCCCCCAACCCCCTGCTTCGCTCCCGCTAAGAATTTAAAACCAGCTTCAATAAAAACAACGCCTTGCACCTTCAAAGGTGTCCGGTACCGAGCCCCCATAGCTTGCTGCCAAAGCGGGCTGCTGACCCTTACTTTGTACTGGGCTTTCACCTCCTACACCATGCCGGTTTTGACCGGCGCTTTCACAACGTCCCCTACCCCCTCTGATCCTCCGACCCAAGGGCCCATTTCACCCACTGTACCTCAATGCCTCAATATCGGAAATATCGGAGCAACGTCCCCGAGGCTTCCTCTGCTTCTCATAGGATGGCACGCGACCCCTGCGATTCATCCTGCGGGAATATGGCTTATTCGGATTCGACCAGGCTGGATAGTAACGAAGCAACCGATTACCTTCTCACCTTGCTGCATTATTAGGTCGGAAACGTCTTTGGCTATCTGTTCCCGAGCTGGGAAAGGGAATCTTAGGAAAAGCACTCCAAGGGTTTTCTCCCCATGGGCAAAGACGAGTTGTCCAAAATCCTTATCCTCGGTCAGCAGGATTCTCTTTTCCCTGCGGGCAAGTCTTATAACCTCAGAATCTTCTGCCCGAGGGGTGATCTCGCCTACGGCCAGAACGTCATGGCCGGCTTCTCTGAGGGTCTTGATAATAATAGAATCACAGCTTTCATCCGCAAGAAATCGCATATGCTTTCCCAGCGTTATGTCTACCTAACCAAAAGCTATGATCTCTTCGTGGGCCAGAGTATCTGCCGCGTACCGGATTGCAGCCTGGATATCTTCCCTCGTCAGCTTAGGATAAGCCTCCAATAGGTCCGCCTCATTTGCCCCTTCGCTGAGTTTACGGAGAATCAATTCGACAGGAATCCGAGTTCCGCGAATGACTGGCTTTCCCAACATCACCTTTGGATTAATTTCAATTCGATCTATAATTGTCATCTTCAACCTCCTGGCCTTTTCATAATCCTGGCATGGCTAAAAGCATGGCGCCCAGGAGACACTTCTCTCCCTTATGCATAGGATACAGATCTGAATGGGCATTGGCAAGGCGAAAAATCAGTGAGGCTTTTCGCAGCACTTCCAACCATTCCTTTCCCCCAAATCCTGTACCCCCGCCTCGATTAATTGTTCCGAAAATTTCGTTCTCCGCCCCAGAGCATTACATAATGTATGAGCCGATGGAGGTTATTACGTGGTGAGGTGCTCCTGATGTATCAATGCGGGATCTGCGCGGCATGAGATACCTATTTCAGAAACTTATATAATTATGTACTTCCCCCATCTTCCTTATGTCATGCACGGCATACTGTCCGGTACCGCGGCATTGGTATTTATTTAAAGTTGCATTTGAACGAACGTCCCCCTTATCCCCGGAGGGAGAAAACCAATATCCTGCGACATTCTACACGGCCACGCCACGAATCGTCAATTTGCCGTCCGCAAATGTATTTTCAAAGCTCTGAATCGGCTTTTTTGCAGGACCTCTGAGCCGCGCGCCGTCCAGCCCAAACGCACTGCTGCCGATCGAAGCACATACGAAATGCTTCCGTTCGTGTTGGTATTCCACCTCGACTCCGCGATGCGGGCAATGAATCGAAACGACCACGAAGGATGTCTCTGCTACGCGCCCAATGATGATTGGCTTGACATCTTTGCGGTCGACAATCTTGGCCGCGCCACCCACGGCTGCCAGCTCTGGCGCCTTTGCCAAATCGATGACGATATCTCCACCGGTTCTGGCAAGAGCGCCCGCGGTCAACTTAGATGTCGCCCCGCTGCCAGTAATCGTCGCGCATCCGCCCAGTCCGCAGAGGCAAAAGCTTGCACCGGCAACTGCAATTGAGCCCTGTATCAAGAACTCACGTCGGTTAAATGCCGCATCTTCTTGTTTACGCATGTCTCGTTCCTTCCTTGAGTTGATTGACACGTATCTTCCCATCATGCATCCAGGTTCGGCCGAGCCGATTTGCCGATGTCTCCGGGCCTACTCAATTGATAAGAACTCGCTTTGAGGTGAGGTGAATATACAAAAAGAGAAATTGTGCGTCAAGGGAATTTTAGCACAAGAATCGTCGGCAAAATTATCCACACTTGGACATTATGACTGACTGAATAATTCAGTCAGAGGATTCGGGGCTATTGACAGCACGCTGGCTCGTCCACCGATTTCCAGCTACAGGGGCGAACTCCTGAACTCCCGTGTCGGCCTTTAACCGACAAGTCATATGTCATGCATGGCATACTGTCCGGTACCTACCTCCGACATTTATTTTAGCATATCTTGTAATCCTCCCATCCCACTATAAAGTTGTCTCGCAATTTCTAACGATGCGAATATAAGATATGATGTGTAAATAATTACAGCAATGGTTAGTATTATTTTTGATGTTTTGCTGAATTTAGGACTTTTATAAAGCAATGGGAGACCAAAAGGTCCCAATATGAAAAATAGGAGCAGAACGACACTAATCGGTCTCAAATACCATTTTACTTTTTCATCTTCTTTAGGCATTTTAAG
>JAPLIW010000376.1 GCA_026388915.1 Deltaproteobacteria bacterium | reverse complement strand
AAGAAATCTCCTTTGGGAATTTTTGAAGAGTACTGCCAGCGCTACGGCAAAGAAACGGCGGAGTGGGTGATCCGGGAAGAGCTGAAGAATTACACCCGCATCGCTCTCGTTGAGTCGGAGCTCGGCATGGAAGAGACCCATCGGAGGCACGCCTGGGAGAATGCCCGGTTTTTAAATTTGAAATATGAGGAGATCAAGGGGTCTCTGGGATTTTTTCGAAAGATCATCCAGGGTCCTTGGGACAGGGATTTTGTGGTGTTGAAACCCGGAGAAGAAGCCAAGCAGGAGATGTTCTTGGAGTAGGGGCGGTTCGCGAACCGCCCCTACAATCCTACCTCAATAGAGTCCCTTATCCTTTCTTGCCGATAAACTCCCTCAACTGCGTCGTGTTCGCTTTCCCTGCGTCCATGAGCATGCGAATGTCATTCTGGAAAGTAAAGAGGCGCATCCCCTTGGCCAGCCATTCTTTTGCCTGGTCAGCCTCGGTCAGATGGATTCCCGGGGCCACCCCGTGCTTATTGCAGGCGGCGATCACCTTTTCATAAGCTTCGACCATCTTGGGGTGTTTCAGCTGGCCCACGATCCCCAAAGAGAGAGACAAATCGTGAGGGCCGATCATCACGGCGTCAACGCCGGGTAGGGAAACGAGTTTCTCGATGTTGTCGAGGGCCTTCTGGGTCTCCGGTTGAATCACTACCAGGGTGTTGGCATTGGCCCATTCCACATATTCTTTCTGAGTCGTGCGGCGATGGGCAAGGTGCATGTTGCTCATGGAGAGTCCCCGCTGTCCCATGGGAGCGTAATAGCAGCTGTCGATGATATGGCGAACTTCCTCCGGAGTGTCCACATGGGGGCAGATGACCCCCAGGGCTCCCACGTCCAGGGACCGGGCCAGGTAGGGATAGGTGGCCACGGTTACGCGGACCAGGGGGACGATTTCCTCGGTGCGGGCCACGGTAAAGATGTCGGCCAGTCCCGAGTAATCGAAGAAGCTGTGCTCCGTATCCATGATCAAATAGTCCCAGCCCTGGACGGCAAAGATCTGGGCGATCTGGGGAGTCCGGAAGCTGGAGACCATGCTGCCGATGCAGGCCTGCCCGGCCTTGAGAGACTTTTTCACTTTGTTCACTTTTAATTCCATGCCTCTTCCTCCTTGGGAAAAATCCATTTCTAGCCAGTGATGCATCATACCACCATCCAGGGTGGGAATCTAGGCAAAGAAGGGCGCAGGGTGCGGCGCGCAGGGTGCAGGGGGGGATCATACAGGGTGTCGGGTGTAGGTTGTCTGGTGTAGGGGAGGGGAAAACAGTTCGGAGCAATTTAGTTTGGAGTTCGAGCCTTGAGGGAAACGATAGGGACAAGGGAAAAGAATAGAGCAAAAGGGATAAGACTCAGGACGCAAGGTTCGGGGTGAAGCATCAAAGATACAAGGCGTGAGGCTAAGGGGAATGGGCGAAAAGGGTTAGGAAGAAGGCACAAGGGCCGGAGAGCAGAGTTTGATGAAAGATAATCGAGCCTGTCCTAAACCTCATGGGTAGTCAAGGGGAAAATTGCCGTCGTCATTGCCTCATCTCAAAGCCTCTATCTTTTCCTAGCTTATCAGAACTGCATAGGCGGCGTGGGAGGCAGGTTCCTTAATGGCTCTGTCGCTTCCCGCTTCCTCTCGATATCCCGCCAGGCGCGATTGAGTTGTTCCATCGTAATCCCCAGCGACTGCGCTGCTTCCTCCTTAGGCAAATTGTGCTCCATGGCGTAAAGGATGAGGTCAATCATGTCGTAGGGTATGCAGAAATAGAATTCCTGATCGCTCACCACGTAGCTGTACGTGTCGGGGCTCGGCGTCCGGTCAATGATCTCCTTAGGCACGCCGAGGTGACGGGCGAGCTGAAACACCTGGTCCTTGTAAAGGGGGACTAAAGGTTCGATATCGACTCCGCCGTCGCCGTACTTCACGAAGAAACCCTGGAGTGTTTCGGGGAGGTTCGTCGTCCCGCAGACGATGGAGTACCGCTTTTCTGCGGCATAGTAGAACTGAATCATCCTTGTCCGCTGCTTGATATCATTCGCGGCGATCATGCCAAGATAGTCGTCGCGGGAAAGACGCGCTGATTTCACGGAACCGTCCCCGTCTTTCACCTCCAGGTGATAAACGTTGATGCGATCGCGGTCGAGCATATCCTGGGGCAACGTGATCCGGAACTGGTAGTCCCTTTTCAAATCTGGGAAATATTTTCTCACGATCGCGTCACGCCGGGAATAGACGCCGAACACCTCGAGGATCGGCGTGAGGTCGATCTCTTCCCAGGTGATGCCGAGTGATTTCGCTGAAAGGATGCCATACTCGCGGCTCACGGGGTTGGAGTCACGTTCGGGCAGGATGAGTCCGTGGACGCGTTCCTTCCCGAGGGCCTTCACACAGAGGGCTCCCGCAACGGCAGAGTCAATACCGCCGCTGAGCCCGATCACAGCCCCTTTCCGCTTGAAGTAATTCCTCACCTTGTCGCGGATGAATCCAGCGAGTTTGTCGGCCACCTTCCCCGCATCGATCTTCAAGACATCTTTTGATAATTCCATTTTCGCTTCCTTGTTCCGCCGGCAGATTAGTGAAATGCCAAACCGATTCAAAATCTACTAAAAAACAAAGGCCAAAGCAATGGAGAAATATTGGGACAGCTTTTTGCCTTCCCGTATGGGGGGCGAATCTCAAACTCAAGGTCCTAAGAAAAACCACAACCTATGGGGGGTGCTTTCGGATTATCAAAATTGAAGCTATCGTGCCACTGTGGAACTCAGCCGAATTCAAGAAATGAAAAGTATTCCCCAACCTCGAATGTCAACTGAAATCTACACCTTTTGACGAAATCACTCAACCGGCGAGTTGAGGAAGAAATTGATACCCGGTTTGATATTGGCTCCCAGATTCAGGGCTTCCCTTTACGTTGAAAGTCTATCATCAACCGATCAACTTCAGGGTTTCCCGATAGCGGCGGGGGAGGGTTTGGTAGAGGCGGGTGCCGGCCACTTTGGCCCGGGTCATTTCCGGGGAGACGTCGGCGATGATTTTTCCGGGGACCCCAACCACGAGTTTTCCCGGCGGGATTTTCCGGTTGTCGGTGATCACGCAGCCGGAACCGATGATGCAATCCTTTCCGATCTCCACCCCTTCGTGAAGGATCGCCCCCATTCCCACGAGGACGTTTTCTCCGATCTTGGACCCGTGAACGATGGCGCTGTGGCCGATGTGGCTGTCTTTTGCCAGCCGGGCGGTCTGCTCGGGAAAGGTGTGGATGACCACATTCTCCTGGACATTGGAGCCGTCGCCGATTTCGATGTAGCCGAAATCGCCCCGCAGGACAGCCCCCGGGCCGATGTAGCAGTTTTCCCCGATGGTCACGCCCCCGATCAGGACTGCGCAGGGGTGGACAAAAGAGGTTTCTCCGACCTTGGGCCGTTTTCCTTCGAATTCGTAAATGGGCATATCAAATGAACCTTTCTAAAAGCGTGGAGGAGTTGTGGGATGATATTCTGCCCTTGATAGGCTGACGGGGGTAATTTCAGGTTGGCGGTTGCAGGTTCCAGGTTGCAGTTATAAGACAAAAACCTGGAACCTGATGCCTGAACCCTGAAACCGGTTTTTAAAAATGCGGAAGCGGGTCTGTAAGCCGAGTTCTGTCTCCCCGGAAGATCCGGGGACGGTGACCATTCCTCTTGCCCGGGCATTGCTGCCCGGGTCCAGCGACCTACCCGGGAGCATCGAGCGGGCCACTCTCAAACGCTCCCCTATTCGGTCTTGCACCGGGTGGGGTTTACCGTGCCAGCCCTGTCACCAGGGCCGCGGTGAGCTCTTACCTCGCCTTTTCACCCTTACCCCTCGACAAGCTCGGGGCGGTATGTTTTCTGTGGCACTTTCCCTGGGGTCACCCCCGGTCGCCGTTAGCGACCACCCTGCCCTGTGGAGCCCGGACTTTCCTCCCGCCGCGCGTTATGCGCGGCGAGCGATCACCCGACCCCCTTCCGCAACCGATAAGAATAGCAATTTAGCTCATAGCAAAAGAGCTCATAGCAATGTAGCTCATAGCTCATAGCAACGACGCTCATCGGGGAAAGGTTTTTGCTATCAGCTAAATTGCTATGAGCTATGAGCTATTTTGCTATTTGTCGTTCTTCTGATTAATCGCTTCGTTGGCCAATTGGTCGGCCCGGCGGTTCTCTTCCCTGGGTATATACAGGATACTATATTTAGAAAAACGGTTCAATACCTCTTGGGCCTTCTGGTGAAGGGCTCTCAGGTGGGGTTCCCGGACGCGGTACTCTCCCCGGAGCTGGCGAACGACCAGTTCCGAGTCCAGATAAAGGGTCACACTCCTGGCGCCGAGTTCGAGGGCTCTTTCCAGGGCATGAATCGCAGCCCTATACTCGGCCACGTTATTCGAGGCCATCCCCAGGTAAAGCTTGAGTTCCTTCAAGGTTCGGCCCTGGGAGTCGGAAATCACCGCTCCGGCTCCGGCTTCGCCGGGATTCCCCCGGGAAGCCCCGTCGGTATAGATGAAGAATTCGGGGAATTCCTTCCGGGCGGGTTCTGCCGGGGAAGGCTTTGCTTCTTCCGGGGGAAGCGATGAGAGGGATGGTTGGGGCCCTTCCTTCAGCCGGTCTGCACTGTGCAGGAGGATCTCCTGAAGGTATTTCGGGCTGAGGGAGGGAAACCGCTTTAAGGTCTTGGTCACACTCAGGGTCTGGGAGAGGTACCGCAGCACACTTTCCGCAGAGGGGGGAGGGTTCTCCCTTTCTTCCCCGAAGAGAGGAAAGGAATCAGGGGTCTGGTCTTCACTCACGCTCTTTCGGCCTTCGTCGAGCCGTTATCCCAGAAAAGAATGCGACTGCAATTGGGGCAAAGAATCAGGGTTTCCTGCTTCTGCAGCTCGATGTAAAGCTGGGGACGGAGGTTCATGTGGCAGGCCTGGCATGCGCCGTGGGCCACCCGGGCCACGGCTATGCCCTGACGCTTTCCCGCCAGCATCCGGTACTTGCTCAGGAGTTCAACGGGAATTTCCTTCTCTTGCTCCTCCTTCTGCCGCACTTCCCCGGCCATCTCTTGTTCAAAAGAGGCTTCCTTCTGTTTCAATCCGGAGATCTGCGCCTGCATCTCTTTCCGTTTTCCTTCCAGATCCTTCTCCGCCCCGGTGATCCACTTCTGACCCTGTTCGAGCTTCTCCAGGATTTCCAAAATCTCTTCCTCCCGCTGGCGGTTGAGCTTTTTGGCGCTTTCGATCTCTCTGAGGACGGCCTGGTATTCTTTGTTGGTTTTGATTTCGAAGACCTTCGACTCCGCTTTTTTCACCCTGTCGGTTTCTTCTTCCAGGTCCTTCTCTTTCTGGCGCCGATCCTTTCCCAGCTTCTCCATCTCCGCCTTTTCCACTCGGAATTTGTCCTCTTCCTTCCTTAGCTCCTCCTCCAGGGAGGCGATGGACTGGGGGATCCCGCTCTTTTCCCTCTCCATTTCCTGGACCCGCAGGTCGATGGCCTGCAAGACAACGAGTCTTTCTACTTTTTCACGCAATTCCTCTCCCTCCCGAAAAAAGAAGTGCACCCCGGGGGGTGCACTTCTTGATTACGGCCTCGCCGGTTCTTGGCTGAAGCCTGCAAGTTTTGGCTGATTCCCGTGTATCCATGGAAAGCATGATGTTTGGCCTGGTGGGCCCACCTGGGTTCGAACCAGGGACCTTCCGGTTATGAGCCGGTGGCTCTTCCAGCTGAGCTATGGGCCCGCTGAATATCTAATTTAAAATTACCCGTTTCCGGGATCCTTGTCAAGGATCGGAAAAACCGTGAGTCGTAAGGCATTAGTCGTGAGGGGGTAAAGAATTGTTTTCCCACTCACTCCTCACCCCTTACCATTCACAATCTTCTACCCCTCCACAAAGGCCCTCAATTTCTTCGACCTCGAGGGATGGCGCAGTTTGCGCAGCGCCTTGGCCTCGATCTGCCGGATCCGCTCCCGGGTCACATCGAAATTCTGCCCCACCTCTTCGAGGGTATGGTCGGCCTTCTCGTCGATGCCGAAACGCATCTTCAGGACCTTCTCCTCGCGGGGGGTCAGGGTGGACAAGACTTTCCGGGTCTGCTCCGAGAGGTTGAGCTGAACCACCGCCTCGGCGGGGGCCACGACCTTCTTGTCTTCGATGAAATCCCCCAGGTAGCTGTCCTCTTCCTCGCCGATGGGCGTATCCAGCGAGATGGGCTCCTTGGCGATCTTCAGGACCTTCCGGACCTTGTCCAGGGAGAAATCCATCCGTTCGGCGATCTCCTCCGGAGTGGGCTCGCGGCCGAACTCCTGGACCAGATAGCGGGAGGTACGGATCAGTTTGTTGATCGTCTCGATCATATGCACCGGAATTCGGATGGTTCGGGCCTGATCGGCAATGGCCCGGGTGATGGACTGGCGGATCCACCAGGTGGCATAGGTGCTGAACTTGTACCCGCGCTGGTATTCGAATTTGTCCACCGCCTTCATGAGCCCGATGTTCCCCTCCTGGATCAGGTCGAGGAACTGCAGCCCCCGGTTGGTGTATTTCTTGGCGATGGAAACCACCAGACGGAGGTTGGCTTTGATCAGTTCATTCTTGGCGACCTCGGCTTTGGCCTCTCCGCTCCGCACTGCCTCCAGGGTCCGTTTAAGCTCTCCCACCTGCAGGTTGGATTCGGCTTCCACCCGGCGGACCTTCCGCTGGGCGTTGCGGATCATCCGGTCATATTCCTCCAGCAACTCCTTCTTGAGGTTCGATTTGCGGAGAAACTTGCGGAACTCTCCCGGCTTCTTCTTCATCAGGCGGAGAATCCGCTGGAGCTGATCCAGGGGGAGGGTCGCCCGATTCAGAACCTCCTGAATCTCGCCCTCGGCTTTTTCCACCCGGTCGGCCAGCCCTTTGAGCTTCTGCACGATCTTATCGATCTGCTTGGTCTTTAAATTGATGTCCTTGAGCAGAAAAACGATCTTTTCCTTGTTCTCCAGCAGCTTTTTGTCCAGGGGGGGCTGGGCGGAGGCACGGGTTTTGGCCAGCTTGTCGCGGAGCTGCCGGTTTTTTTCGTCGAGCTTGCGGATCTGATCGATGAGCGCCAGGATGCGCTGAACGTTGAACTCTTCTTCCCAGAAGGACTCGTCTTCGTCCTCCAGGTCGGGAGCCAGCTCCTTGGGCTTCACCTTTTTGGAGCGGAGCCATTCGCCGAGCTGGATGATCTGCTTGATGGTCAGGGGAGAGTCCAGAACCGCGTTGATAACCTCTTTCTCCCCCTCTTCAATGCGCTTGGCGATCTCCACTTCCCCTTCCCGGGTCAGAAGAGACACGGAGCCCATTTCCCGGAGGTACATGTAAACCGGGTCAATGGATTTTCCCAGCCCCTCGCCTTCCAGGTCGAGCTCTTCCTCGGGATGGAGCGTTTCCACCTCCTCCCGTTGCTTGCTCACCTTGACCTTGTGGGCGGCATCGACGACCTCGATGTCCATCTCCCCGAACATCATCATCAGGTCGTCGATCTGGTCCGAGGAGACGATGTCCGGGGGAAGAAGGTTGTTCACCTCGTCATAGGTCAAGAAGCCTTTCTTCTTTCCCATGTGGATCAAGGCTTTTACTTTTTCCATTTCATCTTCTTTGGCCATATCTCTCTCACCTACCCTTGGGCTCGTTCCCCTTCCCGGGGCGGCAAGGCTCCGGCGGGTTCCGCCGTCCACCTTTTCTGCTCCTGGATGAGCCGCTGTTTCCTCTTCAAAAGCTCCTTCAACCCCGGAACGTTCCAGGGTTCGTTTTTCTCCTGGGGGCTTCGCCGCCGAATTTCTTCATCCACCTCCCGGATCTCCTGCCGGACCCGGAAGAGCTTGACCTGCCGCAGGCAATCCTCGAGCATGCGTCCGGGGTCGAGGACGCTCCCCTCTTCCAGAAGCAGCTCGGAAACCAGGTCCCGCAGGTCCTCTTCTTCCACCCGGCCGAGGAACCCCTGGGGGTCCCATTCCTCCCCCTTTTCGTAGAGGTCCAGGATTCTGCCAACCAGCTTCTGGTGTCGAAGATCCGAGAATCCCTCCAGCCCCATGACTTCCCGGACCCGGGAGACGGCCAGGGGGTCCAGGAGCATGAGCTGCAGAAGCATCCTTTCATGGGCCGGGCCGCGATGGGCCGGCGGCGCCCCCTTTTCCTCACCGGCGGCGGCCGGCTCCCGGCCCCGGAGCTGGTCCCGGATCTGGGACTCCTTCAGGCCCAGGCGCAGGGCGAACCGTTCGATATAGAGGTTCCGCTCCAGGGGGTCCTGCAAACGGCTGAGGGCCGGGATCAGCTCCCGGACGATCCGCACCTTTCCCTCCACCGAGTCAGCCCGATGCCGGCGCAGGGCCTGCTCGAAGAGGAACTCCACCAGGGGCGGGGCCTCGGCCAGGATCCTTTCGAACTTGTCCCCCTTCTCCCTGCGGATGAAACTGTCCGGATCATACCCCGAGGGCAAGGAGACCACCCGGGCGGAGATTCCCTCCTGGAGAAAAAGCTCCAGACTCCGCTGGGTGGCTTTCTGCCCGCTCTCATCGCCGTCAAAGACCAGGAAGGCTTCCCTTGCATACCGGCCCAGAAGGCCCAGCTGGGAATAGGTCAGGGCCGTTCCCAGCGAGGCCACCGCGTTGCGGAAGCCGGCCTGGTAAAGGGAGAGAAGGTCCATGTACCCTTCCACGATCAGGGCGTTTCCTTTCTCCCGGATGAATCCCTTGGCGGCGTTCAGCCCGTAAAGGGTCTGTCCCTTGCTGTAAATGGGGGACTCGGGCGAGTTCATGTATTTGGGGGGGGGCACATCCCCCTCTCGAACCTCTTCGCTCACGATGATCCGGCCCCCGAACCCCAGGACCCGCCCCCCCTCGTTGATGATGGGGAAGATGACCCGCCGGCGGAACCGGTCGAAATAACCGGGCCGTCCGGCCGCCACCGCCCCTTCCTTCCGGGGAAGGATCAGGCCCACGGTCTCGGCCAGGTTCAGGGGAACCCCCTTTTTCTGGAAGAAAAGGACCAGGGAGTCCCAGGAAGCGGGAGCAAACCCCAGCCGGTGCTCCCCGACCGTTTCTTCGGAGATTCCCCGCTGGGCCAGATATTTTCTCCCCTCTTCCCCCTCTCTCTGGGAGGTCAGGATCCGGTGGAAATATTCGGCGGCGGTTTCATTCACTTCGTACAGTTTCGACTTGAGGCTGCGGCGGCGCTTCTCCTCCTCGCTCAACTCCTTCGTGGGAAGGGCCACGTTGTACCGCTGGGCCACGGTCCGGACCGACTCGGGAAAGCTCATCTGGCCCGTGCGCATGAGGAAGTTGAAAACATTCCCGCCCGCCCCGCAGCCGAAGCAGTGAAAGATCCCCTTCTCCTCGTTCACCGTGAAGGAGGGGGTTCTTTCCGAATGGAAAGGGCAGAGCCCCAGGAAGTTCTTCCCCGACTTCTTCAGGGAGACATAATCGGAGACCACCTCCACGATGCTGGCGCGCTGCCGGACCTCGTTGATTTTATCCTCGGGGATCAGGTCACTCATCCTTCACCCGCGTTCGGCCCCCATTTTGTTCGGCCGGCGATGGGCCGGACGATCCGCGGGGGCGGGACCGATTTCCACCACTGTCACGCCGTTTCCCCCCCGGCCCGGGCCTCCGGGGAAAAAAGACTTCACCGAACCGTGTTCCCGCAGATAGTCCCGGATGGCCTGACGAAGCCGGCCGGTGCCCGACCCGTGGATGACTTCCAGCTCCTTCAGGCCTCCCAGGAAAGCCTCGTCAATGGCCTTGTCCACCAGGGGAAGCGCTTCTTCCACGCGCAGGCCGATCACCTTGATCTCCCGCCTGGCCGAGGGGATGTGGTAGTCGATGGGGCCGCGCCGGGTTCCTTTCGCGGCCCTCTTCCCCGACCGTTGAGCAAAGGCTTCCTTCAGGCGGGACAGGGTCGCCGGCGGAGAATCCTGAGGGGGCGGAGAAGAATAGCGTCCGTCTTGGGACCCAACCTCTTCGCTTTTCTTCGACGCCCACTCATCGAGCTTTTTCTCCTCGGCCTGGATCTCCCCGCCGAGGCGGTGCAGGTCGGTCCGGCCCTTGGCCTTGAATTCATTGATCAGCCGGCGCAGGTCCTCCCGGGCCTCCCGGACCATGGCCCGGGCTTCTTCCCGGGTCTGGAGGAGAAGCCGTTCCTCTTCCTTGCGGGTCTGGGCCCGGAAGGCTTCGGTATGCCTCCGCAGACCCTCGGCCTCCCGCTTCATCTCCTCCGCCTCTTGGAGCCTGGTCTCCATCTCGTGCTGGGTCTGCTCCAGGTTCTGGAGGAGCTGACTCACCTTGCGTTCCCCTTCACCCAGGTATCCCTGGGCCTGCTGGACCAGCTCATGGGGGAGTCCCCATTTTTCGGCCATGAGAAGGGCATGACTCTCGCCCGGACGGCCGTAGATCAGGCGGTAGGTCGGCCGCAGGGTCCTGGGGTCGAACTCCACCGAGACATTGACCACGTCGGGATGAATCGCCCCGTAAGCCTTTAAGAGGTGAAGATGGGTGGTGACCAGGGTCTTTGCCCCCCGGCTGCGGAGCCCGTCGAGGAGAGCCATGGTCAAAGCCGCCCCCTCCACCGGGTCCGTTCCGCCCCCCACTTCGTCCAGAAGAACCAGGGAGGAGGAATCCGCTTCCTGCAGGATCTTGGCGACCGATCGGACCCAAGCCGAAAAGGTGCTCAGGTTCTCCTGCAGATTCTGTTCGTCGCCGATGTCGGCAAAGACCTTTCCCAGGACCGGCGCCTCGCTCCCGTCGGCGGCGGGGATGGGCACCCCGCTCTGGGCCATGAGGGTCAGGAGCCCCAGGGTTTTCAGCGCGGCGGTCTTCCCTCCGGTGTTGGCCCCGGTGATGACCAGGGTGGTCTGTCCCCGGTTCAGAAGGAGGTCGATGGGGACGGCCTTGGGCCCCAGCAGGGGGTGCCGGGCGTCCCGCAGATGCCAGCGGCCCTCTTCATTCAACAGGGGGATGGTGGCGCCGCAGGCCTGCGCCCATTTGGCCTTGGCGAAGACCAGGTCCAGATGGCCGAGGACTTCCACGGCCCGGCTGATCTCCCCCGCCTCCTCCCGCACCCGCGCGGTCAGGTCAAGAAGGATGCGCCGCTCTTCTTCCTTTTCATCCTGGAGGAGTATGTTGAGCTCGTTGTTCTCCTCCAGGGTGGCAAGGGGCTCGATGAAGAACGTGGCCCGCGATTGGGAATGGTCATGGATGATTCCCGGCAGAGTATTCTTGAACTCCGCCTTGACCGCCAAAACGTACCGCTCGCTGCGCAGGGTGATGATCTGCTCCTGGAAGATCTTGCGGAGTTCCTCTTTCTCCCAGAGACCCTCCAGGGCCTGGCGGATCCGCGCCCGCACCAGAGAAATCTCCCGGCGGAGACGGCGAAGCTCGGGGCTGGCCGAATCCAGAATCTCTCCCCGAGGGCCGATGGCCGAGTGAAGCTCCTCCTGAAGGCCCCGCAGGTCGGGGATCTTCTCCTCCCATTCTTGGAGCAGGGGGTGAAAGGACTCGGCCTTCCCCAGAAATACCTTGCCCCTTTCCGCGGCCGCCGCCGCGCTCTTGATCTGAAGCAGGCTCTCGGGCGGCAGGCAGGTCCCTTCGGCTCGAACCTGGTGGAGGAAGGGGCGGACTTCCGGCAGCCCTCCCAGGGGGATATCCCCTTCCAATTTCAGGAGGTCGGAGGCCTCGGCGACTTCGCACAGGCGTCTTTCGACTTCCTCCCTGCACGGCGAAGGGCGCAGAGCCAGACACCGGGCCTGCCCCACCTCGGAAGACGCGCGGGTCTGCAGATCCTGCAGAAAAAGATGAAATTCTAAGATCCGGAGTGACCGTTCCTCCATGGACCCGCTCTAAGCCGCCGAAAGAATATCCGCAGCGGACTCTCCCTTTTTTACAAAAGGCTCCCAGGTCGCTTCCCCCCAGAGGGGAGGTCCAGAATAAACGGCGAAGGATGTTCGTTGATCGAAAGGTGAGGACTGGGAAAAGGGTATTCGCCGTCCCTGCGTTCCGTGGCCGGGATAGGGTTCAGCCCTTTGACCTATGGAGTTGCCCGCTCGATGCCGAGAAGTAAAGGTTCGCGTTGTCAGGGCCTCGGGATGATTCGGAGGCGAGCCGGTGCAGAAAAACTCTCAGCCCGCCACTTTGGACAATGCCTGCTTGACCATCTCGCTGACCATCTTCCCATCCGCCCGGCCCGTAACCTGGGGCATGATGGCCTTCATGACCTTCCCCTGGTCCTTGGGGCCGGAGGCCTGGGTTTCCTGCATCACCTGTCTGATGAGTTCTTCCAGTTCGGCAGGTGTCAGGGCCTGGGGGAGGTAGGCGAGAAGGACTTTGAGTTCCGCCTCTTCCTTCTCCACCAGGTCCTGGCGTCCGCCCTCGGCAAAAAGGCGGATGGACTCCCGTCGTTGCTTGGCGAGGGAGGAGATGGTTTCTATGACCTCGGCGTCCGTGAGCTCTTTCCTCTGCCCGCTGACTTCGCGCTTTTTGGCCTCGGTCCGGAGCAAACGCAGAGCGGACAGCCTTCGCTCATCCCGAGCCTTCAGCGCCTCGTTGTAATCGTGGCCGATTTTTTCTTTTAGCGTCATGTGCTGGATTAATCTTCGTAAATGCGCATGCGCTTCATGGCCCGCTTCCGCGCGGCCAGGGCCTTCTTTTTCCTCTTCACGCTGGGTTTTTCGTAATGCTCCCGTTTGCGGATTTCGGAAAGAATCCCCGCCTTTTCGCACTGCTTCTTAAAGCGTTTCAGGGCATTTTCGAAGGATTCCCCTTCTTTAATTTTGACCCCCGGCATTCATTTTCGCCTCCCTCCAGACAGCCGGATATTTGAAATTTATATAATCACGAAAATTTTGAAAAGATTGGGTTTCGGGTAAAGCAAAAAAAATCCACGAGAGTACCGCTGGGAAAGCGGTTCCATGGAAATACCTTGTGCGCTTTTGGCCAAGGCCTGTAAATAAATAATTTTAATTGAAAATAGTTAGAAAGTCAAAGGAATTTTTGGGGGGCTTCTTCGAGCGGGGGAAAATCCTCAAAATTCGATAAGCCAACGAAAAGATTGCCTTTATCGCATCAATACGCCTTCGCCCCTCAGGTAATCCTTTACTTCCTGGACGGTATGTTGCCGGAAATGGAATATGGAAGCCGCCAGGACGGCATCGGCCCTGCCCTGAATCAGAGCGTCCAGCAGGTGTTCCATCGTTCCCGCTCCGCCGGAGGCAATGATGGGAATGGTCAGGGAGTCGGAGAAGGTTCGAGTCAGGGGGATGTCGTATCCTTCCCTGGTCCCGTCCCGGTCCATGCTGGTGAGAAGGATCTCCCCGGCGCCCCATTCCTCGACTTTCCGGGCCCATTCCAGGGCATCGATGCCGGTCGGCGTACGGCCTCCATGGGTATAAACTTCCCAGGAGATCCGATTTCCCAGGGCGGCCAGCTCATCCCCCTTTCCTCCTCTGGCGATCTCCTCCGCCCGGGCCCAGAGCCCGCCTTCCGCCGGCCTCCTTTTGGCATCGATGGCCACCACGATGCACTGGCTGCCGAATTTTTCCGAGGCCTCCCGGACGAGGTCCGGTTTCTGCACGGCGGCGGTATTCAAGGAGACTTTGTCGGCGCCGGCCTGGAGAAGCTCCCGGATATCCTCCAGGGTGCGGATTCCTCCGCCCACGGTCAGGGGCATGAACACCTCTTCCGCGGTCCGGCGGACCACCTCGAGAAGGATTTTCCGGCGTTCATGGGAAGCGGTGATGTCCAGAAAGGTCAACTCGTCCGCGCCCTGTTCGTCGTACACCCGGGCGTTTTCCACCGGGTCGCCGGCATCGCGCAAATGGATGAAGTTGGTTCCTTTTACCACCCGCCCGTCTTTTACGTCGAGGCAAGGGATGATCCGCTTGGCCAGCATTTTAAGCTTTCTCTGTAGTCGTGATCCGAAGGGCTTCGGGAAGGTTCAAGGTTCCCGCATACAGGGCTCTTCCCACAATCACGCCCTTCACCCCATCCTTCTCCAGGGGGAGGAGGGCCTGGATGTCTTCCAGGGTGGAAACCCCTCCGGAAGCGATGACCGGGATCTTCAACGACCGGGCCAACTTTCGGGTATCTCTCCGGTTGACCCCTTTCTGGGTTCCATCCCGCTGGATGTCGGTGTAGATGATGACCGCGGCGCCCAGCTCTTCGCACTTCCGGGCCAGGTCTGCGGCGGAGATAGGGGTTTCTTCGGTCCAGCCCGAGACGGCCGCTTTCCCCAGCTTCGCCGCGATGTCGACGGCGATCCGTCCCGGCCACCGGTCACAGGCCGCCTTGAGAAAATCGGGGTTGGAGTAAGCGGCAGTCCCCAGGATCACCCGTTCGATGCCCGAAGAGAAGTAGTCCTCGACGGCCGCGAGATCCCGGATTCCTCCGCCCACTTCCACCGGGACGGAAGACTTCCGGGCGATGGCCTGGATCGCGGTGCGGTTGCGCGGAACCCCTTCCCGGGCGCCATCCAGGTCAACCACATGGAGGAACCGGGCGCCCTGAGAGACCCATTTCTCCGCCATGGCGGCGGGGTCTTCCCCGTACACGGTCTCTTTCCCGTAGTTGCCCTGGAAGAGACGGACGCATTTTCCTCCCCGGATGTCGATGGCGGGAATGATAAGCATAACAACATTAGCCCAAAAAGCTCGTAAGGGCGACCCGGCGGGTCGCCCTTACGGAGTTCGAAGTGCAGTTTACAGATAATCCTTCCATCCCCTTTCCTTCAGCTCCTGGAGGATGTAGCGGACGTCCTGGGACCGGTCCCGGGGGCAGACCAGGATGGCGTCTCCGGCTTCCGCCACCACGATGTCCTTCAACCCGAGGACCGCGATAAGGTTCTTTTCACTGCGGATGACACAGCCCGAACTGTCGATCGTGACGATCCTTCCCTTCCCCCCCCTCTGGATCCGGACGTTTCCCTGCGGGTCCTGGGGGCAGATGTTTCCCAGGACGGACCAGCTTCCCACATCGCTCCAGCCGAACCGGGCTTCGATCAAGGCCACGTTCGGGGCCTTCTCCATAACTCCGTAGTCGACGGAAATGGAAGAGCACCGGGAGTACACCTTCTCCAGGACCTTCCGCTCCCTCCGTTTTCCCAGGGAGGCTTTCAGCTCTTGCATATCCCGGTGAAGCCGGGGGAGACATTTTTCCAGGGCCTCTAAAAATACCCCTACCCTCCAGATGAACATACCGCTGTTCCAAAGGTAATCTCCCCGACGCAGGTAGGCCTTGGCTTTCTGCAGGGTGGGCTTTTCCCGAAAGGCCTTGGCCCGGAAGACCTCCGTTTGCCCGACCCGGCCGAGGACCGGGCCTTTCTGGATATATCCGTATCCCGTCTCCGGGCCGGTCGGCGTGATTCCCAGGGTGATGAGGTATTCTTCGCGGGAAGCAAATTCGGCCGCCCTTTGCAGGGTGTGCAGAAATTGATCGGGGGCCCCGATATAGTGATCTGCCGGCAGAACGATCAGCACTGCATCGGGATCCGTCCTCTGGACGTGCACCGCCGCCAGGCCGAGACAGGGGGCCGTGTTTTTTCCCACCGGCTCGAGGAGAAGGTTTTCCGGCGGGATCCGGGGAACTTCCCGGTGAAGCTGCCGGGCCTGGGAGCGGGAGGTGACGATAAGGGTCCTTTCCGGGGGGACCAGGGGCTGGATACGGTCCACCGTCTCCCGGATCATGGCCCGGGGAGAAAGAATGGGAAGGACCTGCTTGGGTCGCGTCTCCCGACTCCAGGGCCAGAAACGCGTCCCGCCGCCGCCGGCCATGATCACCGCATAGACATCCGGCTTTTTTTTCATGGTTACACTTCTTTAATCCCGAAATTCGAAGCACGAAATCACCCCCTCCCTCCCCTCCCCCCTCGAGGGGGATGGTTAGGGTGGGGGGGATGCGGTTTTATTCTTTGGATAGTTCCTCCACTCTCTTCTCCACCAGCGCCCGGATTTCCTGGAGCCTCTCCGGGGTTCGGGCTTCGAAGCGGAGCACCAGGGCGGGCTGCGTGTTGGAGGCCCGGACCAGGCCCCATCCGTCCGGGAAGATAACCCGAACTCCGTCCACATCCACGACGGGGTATTCCCTGCGGAAAGACTCTTTGACCTTCTCGACGATGGAAAACTTCCGGTCGTCCGGACAATCCACGCGGATCTCGGGAGTGTTGTAGGCCTTCGGCACATCGCCGAGAAGCTCGGAGATCCGCTTGTCCGTCTGGGAGATGATCTCCAGCAGCCGGCAGGAGGCGTAGATGGCATCGTCGTAGCCGAAATATCGGTCCGCGAAAAAGATATGCCCGCTCATCTCTCCCCCGAGAAGCGCCTTTTCCTCCCTCATTCGCTTCTTGAGGAGGGAATGACCGGCCTGCCCCATGATCCCTCGCCCTCCATTCCTGGCAATGTCGTCGTAGAGGTTCTGGGAGCATTTCACTTCGGAAACAATAGTGGCCCCGGGATGGGTTTTCAGGACCTGGCGGGAGAAGAGAATCATCAACTGGTCTCCCCAGATGATGTTTCCCCGGTGGTCCACGGCCCCCATCCGGTCGGCATCCCCGTCATAGCCGATCCCCACTTCGGCCCCGGTCTCTTTTACTTTGGCGATCAGGTCCTTCAAGTATTCCGGGATGGTAGGGTCGGGATGGTGGTTGGGAAAGCGGCCGTCCACTTCGGAATAGAGATCAATCACCTCGCAGCCCAGGTCCCTAAGAATTTTCGGGGCCACCAGGCCGCCCGTCCCGTTGCCGCTGTCAATGACCACCTTGATTTTTCTCTGAAGGCGGATGTTCTCCACCAAATACTTCCGGTAGGCGGGGATGACTTCCTGGCAGGAAACAGACCCTGGGCCTTCGGTGAAGTTTCGAGATTCAATGATCCGGCGGAGTT
>JAPLIW010000674.1 GCA_026388915.1 Deltaproteobacteria bacterium | reverse complement strand
TAATGCCCCGCTCCTTTTCCAGGTCCAGGTTATCCATCACCCGTTCGGACACTTCCTGGTTCTGGCGGAATACACCGCTCTGGCGCAGCATCAAATCAACCAACGTGGTCTTGCCGTGGTCCACGTGGGCGATGATGGCGATGTTCCGTAATTTTGCGTTTTGCGCGCTTCTTTTCATCTTTTTCCCAAAATGCTTTTTATTGAATACCAAAATCAGGGTTTGAGAAATCAAAGTGGGACGGCCAGGCAGGGAGAAGCAGTAGGAAAAACCCTTAAGGCAGAGGAGTTAAGACCGCCGTATTGATCTTTTGAATTTTTTTTTTGAATCCTCTATTCCAGTCTCAATCGTTCCTTTCCGGTTTTTGCTACCCTTTCAATAATAGCATACATTCGCGAAATTTACATGCCAGCCCCGAAAATATAAACCGCATGGAACCGCCCAAAGGAATCGCCGGGCAACAGGAGCAACGCGTCTGCTGAATGGGCGTGCGGCAGCGCTCCCCTGCCCCTCCGGACTGTTTTACAGATCGACGCCATCCATCTCCGTGCCGCACTTGAAGCATTTTTTCTCTTGCATCTGGTTCTTGAGAATCTGGAAGCCCAGGCGGTCCACCAGGAGCTGGCCGCAATGATGGCAAAAGGTATCTTCGCCCGGGTCCCCCGGAACGTTTCCCGTGTAGACATAACGCAGACCGGCGTCCATTCCGATCTTTCGGGCCCGCTCCAGGATTTTCACCGACGTGGGAGACCGGTCCAGCATCTTGTACATGGGATGGAAGCGGCTGATGTGCCAGGGGACTTCTTTTCCCAGGGAGACGATGAACCGGGCCAGATCCCGAAGCTCTTCCTCCGAATCGTTCAGCCCGGGGATGATCAGGGTGGTGATCTCCACCCACACCCCCAGTTCCTTCATCACCCGCAGGGAATGGAGAACCCCTTCCAGCCTGGCCCCGCATCGCTCCCGGTAAAACTCATCCCGGAAGGCCTTCAGGTCCACATTGGCTCCGTGAAGGTGGGGATGGAAAGTCCTTAGCGCCTCCTCCGTCATGTAACCGTTGGTCACGAAGATATTCTTGAGGCCTTCTTTATCGGCTCTCCGGGCGATGTCGTAGGCGTACTCAAAATAGATCGTCGGTTCCGTGTACGTGTAGGCGATCGTCTTGCACTCCGTCTTCCTGGCCATGGCCACGATCTCTTCCGGGGCCACATCCTGGCCGGTGATTTGGTTCTCCTCCCGTGGCATCTGGGAGATCTCGTGGTTCTGGCAGAAGTCGCACCGGAAGTTACAGCCCACCGTGGCAATGGAGAACGATCGGCTCCCCGGAGCGAAGTGGAACATGGGCTTCTTTTCAACCGGGTCCACGTTGCGGGAGATGAGCCGGCGGTAAACCAGGGTGTGCAGGGTTCCTCCCCGGTTCTCCCGCACGGCGCAGATTCCCTTCTTTCCCTCACCGATCAGGCATCGGTGGTTGCAGAGGTTGCATTTTACCCTCT
This sequence comes from Deltaproteobacteria bacterium, assembly GCA_026388915.1. GTDB lineage: Bacteria > Desulfobacterota > SM23-61 > SM23-61 > SM23-61 > SM23-61. Next base: position 2,378 of record JAPLIW010000674.1, on the reverse strand, counting down.
GCTCGGGGAGCTTCTCGTACAGCATGGCCTCTTTCATGGGCAAACCTCTCAAATGGGTTCGGGTTCGGGAGTCTTTTTCTTTCCGAAGATTCTCACCAGCCAGATGGAAACCTCGTACAGGATCTGCATGGGGATCATCATCAGGAGCATGGTGTAGGCGTCGGGGGTGGGGGTCAGAACGGCGGACATGATGGAGTTGATCAAAAGCGCATATTTCCGATTCTTGGCCAATCCCCGGTAGCCGACCACCCCCGCCCTTCCCAGGATCAGCAGGACCAGGGGAAGTTCGAAAATCAGGCCAAAGGCAAAGATCAGGCCGATGCAAAAAGTCAGGTACTTGGTCAGCCCGATCATGGGCTGCAGGTTCTCGCTCCCATAGGTGACCAGGAAATTGATGCCCACAGGGAGGACCAAGAAGTAACAGAAAAAACATCCCCCGTAAAAGAGAGTCGTGGCCGACAGGACAATCAGCAGGGAATACCGCAGGGGAAAAGAAGAGGATAGCAGGGGGGATAAAGCCCCCCACAGGCCATTAAATAGGAAGGGCGCCGCCAGGAAGATTCCCATGAAAAGAGCCAGGCGCAGGGAAGTGATGAAGGCATCGGGAAGGCCGTACAGGATCAGGGGGAGCCCCAGAGGTTTCTGGAGAAAATGGAGAGCGTCCTTCCAGAAAAAAAAAGATACCGCCGACATCACCGCGATGACAAGGAATATGCGGATGAGGGCCCCGCGCAGGCCCTCGAGTTTGTCGAAGACCTCGTTCCGGTCCAGATCTTTTACTTTGTCACGCCATCCCATACTCGAGAATTATACGCCCCCGGGGGCACAAAATTCAAATCCCAAATCCCACCCGTCAAGCAAGCACCGAGCTCCAAGGACCAAATCCCAAGCACCAAATCCCAAATTCCAAATAAATCCTAAATTTCAATAACCAATGACCAAAATGATTTCATCCCTCCCTCCTCAGGGTTTGGGTGTTTGGAAATTGGGAATTGGAATTTATTTGGAATTTGGTGCTTGTTGCTTGGTGCTTGGGATTTGATTCTTGTCCGGGGTTCAGGCCAGCATGGTTCCTTTGGAAAGGACCACGATCCCCGACTGGGTGACGGTGAACTTTTTGGCGTCTTCTTCCAGGTTGAATCCAATCTGGTATCCGGCGGGAATGCGGATCCGCTTGTCGATGATCGCCCGGTTGATCCGGGCTCCCCTACCCACTTCGACTCCTTCCATCAGGATGGAATCCCGGACTTCCGAGTAGCTGTGAATTCTCCCGTTGGGAGACAGGATGGACCGATATACTTTTCCCCCGCTGATAATGCACCCGCTGGAGACGATGGAACTGTAGGAGGCCCCTACCCGGTTCGAACCGTACTCCTCGAAGACCGTTTTGGCGGGAGGGAGAGGGGGATAGTAGGTGCGGATGGGCCAATTGGAGTCATAGAGGTTGAACAGGGGGTCCACGGCGACCAGGTCCATGCTGGCCTCGTAATAGGCGTCCAACGTTCCGATATCCCGCCAGTACTTGGCCTGCTTCCGATTCTCGTCGCGGAAGCTGTAAGCGAAAACCCGGTCCTGGTTCACCATGGCGGGGAGGACGTTCTTCCCGAAATCGTGCTGGGAGCCCGGCTCTTTGGCGTCCTCGATGACCCGGCGGGCCAGGATCTCGGTGTTGAAGATGTAAACCCCCATATTGGCCAGGATGAGGTCGGTTTGGCCCGGAATCGTCTTGGGCTCCCCGGGCTTTTCCTCGAAACCGATGATCCGGAACTCCTCATCCACCTGCAGGACGCCAAACTGCCGGGAAAGGCCCTTGTCCATCTCGATAACCGCCACGGTGAGATCGGCGTTTTTTTCCAGGTGATAGGCGATCATCTCCCGGTAGTTCATCTTGTAGATGTGGTCTCCCGAAAGGATGAGGATCAGGTCGGGACGGTCCTGCTGCAGGACATAGATGTTCTGGTAGATGGCGTCGGCGGTTCCCAGGTACCAGTCTTCTCCGACTCTCTGCTGGGCCGGGATGAGGTTGACGAATTCATCCAACTGGGGGTTGAAGATGTTCCAACCTTGGAAGATATGGCGGTTGAGGGAAAGGGACTTGTATTGGGTGAGGAGGTTGATCCGCCGGATCCCGGAATTCAGGCAGTTGCTCAGGCTGAAATCAATGATGCGGTAGATGCCGCCGAAGGGAACGGCCGGCTTGGCCCGATCCTGAGTAAGGGGATAGAGTCGTTCCCCCCTTCCACCCGCCAGGACCATCGCCAGGATTCGATCGACCAACGAGAGGGCTCCTTACTCCTTAAGGTTTGCCGCCTTTTTTCCGTTTATCCAGGATTTCGCGGATCTTCTGCTTGAGCTCGGTGAGGTCCGACGATTTGACC
>JAPLIW010000905.1 GCA_026388915.1 Deltaproteobacteria bacterium | reverse complement strand
AGAATGGTTATAACCAAGCTTATTTATCAGTGCTCTATATTCCTAACGTCCATACGTAACTCGGCGGCCTGGCACAAGGTCGATGAAGGGATGTGTCCCCGCGTGTTAAGTCATTTCCAGTACCGTGGAAATCGAGGCTAGCCCAAAAGCCTTATAATATCCAGAAAGAAAAGCCTCCCGTTCCATTTTTACAGCGATTTCTTTTGTATCGAGCCGCCCTGCCTCGAATAGGATGGCCCGTTTGTATGAATCCAATACCTTGCGGGTCTCTTCTGGAGTCGGAGAATGAGGCGGACACATAAGACTGGACCTATATCCTCCGCACCCAAACTGGCATTTCCACCTGACCCAGGGGGCTGTCTCTACGGTTTTGGGATCAATGATTTTCGCTTCCCGGGCCCCGATGGAAACGATTTTTTTAAGAAATCCCCGCAGAATCTTGTCTTTGGTTTTTGGATTTGGTTTCAAGATGTCTTCCTTCCAGGAAAATTGTATCTGTCAGAAATCAGCGCCCAAGGTGCCTACTTTTTCGTAACCAAGTATTTCCGAACCGCCTCTTCGATGAACTCGTCCGGGTCTTCTTTTTTCAATAATTCGTCGGCCAGGTCTCTTGGGAAGAGGAGCAGGAGGACCCGGGTCTCTTCATCTGCTTCTACGTATTTCTTCAAAAATGGGGTCAATAGGTCCAGGGAAAAGGTTTAAGGGGAAATCGAAATTTACCGTATCATAGCAAAAACTTTAAACAAGGTCAAAACCTTAAAATCTTTTAGCTAACTCCTCCTTCTTCTTGGAGAAAGGCGCTGGAAGGGAACTTCGGGCACTAGCAGAGGAAATAGTGTTGAGATGGGTCTGTTTCCCTCATTGCTTTACCGTTTCGAGAAAGACGTGACCGGCTTCCATATTTATACCTCCCTATCTTTTTGCAGGAGAGTATAAAACATGAGATTGTCAGATCAGGACAAAAAGAAGTAAAATTTATCCCAGCTAAACGATAGAAGGTAGGGATTTAAAACCCGCTATAATCGCCCCCTTCTGATCAAAGAAGCCAGGAGCCGGTTGGTGGCGGAGCTCGATGAAATGGTAAATCAGGAGGTCCAGCGGGTCATTGATGGGGACTTTTTCTCCAGGGGATATGTCTTTGAAAAATAAGGTCATGGAATGATATGAGCGAACGCATCCGAATCGTGTGTCACGAAACGGTTGAAGAGGCGTTTTTAACCCAGATTCGCTCCTGGGCCAATGAGGTCTTGGAAAGAACCTCTTTTCCCGGTTCCTTACCGACTCTGCACCTAATGATTTGGAAGACCATGAATGCGTTTCAGGCGTTTAGCCGGAGTGAAAAAGATGCCCTCGGGGTTGTAACAGGAGAGGAGACCGAATTCCTAGCCACCCATGATGCCTGGAGGGGTTATCCGAGGATCCATATCTGCCAGGAGAGGCTGACGGGGGTCTCCAACTCTGTCATCCAGGGGGTTATCCACCATGAAATCGCCCATGCTTTAAACCATGGCGCTTTGGAATTCTACACCTTCACCTTTACGAAAAGGCTTCAGGAGGTGGCTCGATCCCATGGCATCGACATGCCCCTTCTCCAGCAATGCGTTTATTTTCTTTCCGTGGCCATTAAAGACCGGGAGGTGGTTCAGTGGCTGGCCCAAATTGGCCTCGGTTTCAGCCAGGTGGCCCTTCTTCGTCACCTCATCTCGGAGACGGAAGAAGAACGTCAGACCTGGGAGGTGGTCCGGGACTCGGGCTCTTTGCAGAAGATTGCTTTGGCCGCTTTCCTCAAAGTCCTCCTCCCTGTGGAAACCCTGGCCGCGACTCAAGCGGAGGAGGCCCAGAATCTAAGAAGGGAGTGGGATGAAGCTTACAGTTGGCTTCGCGAAGAAGAAAGGAAAGATCTTTTGGATTTAGGCCACCGACTTATGAACCTTCAGGGGAAGACCTTTCAGGAAAGGTTGGAACGAGCCACCTTCCTACTTATCGGTTCCGATCTTTAGTGGGGGATTGTAAAAGGTATTCAGGAGCAGCGCCGAAGGGATCCCGATTCGAATTTGATTCGGGTTAGGGTTGTGAAGCAATGGACCAGGAGAACTTTTTCACTTGATTCCCAAACCTGCTTTCAATAAACTAATGGGGACGCCCTTAAGAAAATCAATATCTTATCGGATAAGCTGATAACCATTCTCATGAGCAATGGCCTCTCCCCTTTGTACGAGAGAGGGCCCGGGGCCAGATCTTTCATTTTGACAATTTGGCCTCCGCCCATGAGTCCCGGGTCTAAGGACAAAAGAACACTCACAAAACCGTTCCTCACGCAAAGGCACAAAGGGCGCAAAAGTAAACCTGGGTATAAAATCCATAACAACCTTCAAATCATTTTTGGAAATTCGTAAAACCTTGGCGAACTTGGCGCCCTGGCGTGATACCCGTCTCACGCAAAGCCGCAAAGGACGCAAAGGACCGCGATTTCAATGGGCCGAGCATAATTAACACCGGCGGTAAAGGCTTTTTCATCTAGGATTTTTTCTTTTTTTGCCATGGGCCTGCTTTTCCCCGTTCGAAGAAGAGGGAGCAGGAAGAGTTTCGGCCTGAAAAAGATCCAGGTAGGGTTTGAAGCGATAACGGCGGTTCCTCTTCCATCCGGTCGTTTCCTCTAAGAGATTCAGTTTCTCGAGCTGCAGAACGAGCTTGTTGGCGGTGACATAAGAACAGTCCAGATGGCGTTGGACCATGCCTACCGAAACCAAGGGCTGCTGGAATAGATAATCGAAAAGCCTTTGCCCAGCCGGCGAACTATCCAGCCGATCTGCGATCAAGGTCCTTCCCTGCTCCTGCAGCTCGAGGATTTTCCGGGCAGTCAGAGTTGCGTCTTCGCTGACTTCCGTTACCCCTTTCAAAAAGAATTTCAACCACCCTTCCCAATTGCCATCCTGGCGGATCGCCATCAAACGATCATAATACTCGGCACGGTGCATTTTGAAGTAATGGCTCAGATAAAGAAGCGGGCTTTGCAGGACCTGGTGATGGCAAAGGAGAAAGGTGATGAGCAATCTCCCCACTCGTCCGTTCCCATCCCAAAAGGGATGGATGGTTTCGAATTGGGCGTGAACCAGTCCGCAATGGATCAGGACGGGCATCGGCGTCGAGTCGTGCAGGAATTTTTCGAGATGGGCCAGGGCTTCATGCATTTCCGGAACCGGGGGAGGAACGAAGATCGCGTTT
>JAPLIW010000853.1 GCA_026388915.1 Deltaproteobacteria bacterium | reverse complement strand
ATCTTCACCGGATCAATAGAAGGTCTTCATCCCTTTGAATTCCCAGCCCGTGTTTCACCGCCGTCTTGATCTGGGGCAGGGACCAGGCGTCCATGACCAGGTGGTTCACCGCGGCATAATTCTGGAGAAGACGGACCCCCTGAACATCCAGGGCCACGGGATCGCCGGAAGCCAGGATGACGCCCGGGTGAACCGCCAGGCCGATGGCTGGTCCCCCGCTGACGAAGGATATTCTTCCGTCCATGAGGATCAGGTCGGGCTTGACGGGAATGCTCATCTCCGCCGCCCGCTGGGAGACGAACTGGTGGTTCTCCGCGTGAAGCAGGGACCGGTCGTACAGATGGGTGAGTCCCACGGTCAGCTTCAAACTCATGGAGAAGCCGGCCAAGTAGTGGCTCTTCATGGTGGGAAGGTAGATGATCTTGTCAAAATCCTCCAGGTCCTTCGGGTAGGCGATGACCTCGAGATACTCCCCCCCGATGGGTACATCGATGAACTGGGCCTGGTCAAAATCCAGGAGGGGGACTCTAGCTTCGCTCATCCGGGCGGATAAGCCTGATTTTTGGAAGACCTTGGCCGTGGGAACCCAGGGGCGCCCGGCGCTCTCCCCCACGGAGATGCGGGTACAACCATCCTCGCGCAGGATTTCGATCACTGCCATCAGGAAATCCATTGCCGTGGAACCGGGGGGAGGGTCATCGCTGTTGAAGTTGGGTTTCAAAAGAACCCGGTCCTGGGATCGGACGGCCTTCCCGAGCCCCCCCAGAAGATCGACGGCCTTGCGGACATCGCTCTTGAGGTCTTTGCCGGCCATGACAAAGGAGACCAGGGCTTTCCCATCCCGGGTGTAGGGATTGGAACGGCGATGCCGGAGGTTCACCCGCCCCTGGACTTCCTTCTTCATCAGGGGAGGATAGTCTTTGGAACGCATCGCCGCCGAGATCTTCAGGTATTCTTCCCGGTGGAAAATGACGTCTTCGGGTTTAAATTTCATCGCCATGGTTTTCTCCTCCTGGCAAGAATTTCGGACTCTGAAACTGCGATAGGTTTTTTTATTATCCCACGACCCCGCGTAAGGTCAACCTCGATTCTTTTTACTTGGCAATTTTTCCTGAATGGGAGAAAATATCAATCCATGGAGATCTTTCGGTCTCTCCTCCAATATTTGAAAGAGAATTTCCTCTACAATCCCATCATGTGGGGAATCGCCGCGGTCGTCCTGTGGATGATCGGGGCGGCCTTCGTCAAGGCCTGGCGGGGGAAAGACGAGGACGACGAATAGGATGACCCGTTTCAAGGAAAGGGTGAATTGCACCAACCCGGACTGCGGTCAGCCCGCGGAGATTGAATTCACCGAGGCCACGCGGAAATTGCGTTTTACCTGTTTGTCCTGCGGCCAGCTCAACCAAGTGGAAATCATCCTCTCCGCGGAGAGACTGTGTCGAAACGGAGGGAAACGCCGTCATTCCCGCGAAAGCGGGAATCCAGGTCTTTGGAATTGTTGTTGTCTCCGACAGCCTGGATGTCCGCCTCCGCGGGCATGACGAAATACGACACAGTCTCGGACCAGGGAGGGGCCGCGGGCCGCTACGGTCTCCCCGAAAACGGCGCCAGGATGAAAATCGTCGTTGTTCCGGGAGATGGATAAAACCGCAAGCAGTAAGGCGTAAGTTGTGAGTCGTGAGTCGCGAAGTCGCACGGGGAAACGGTAAAGGCAACTGCTCCCTCCTCACCACTCACTACTCACGACTTACGACTCACGGCTTGCGAGTCAAGACTTCTGTTGTTTATATCCCCAGATAAGCCTTCCTTACGTGTTCGTTGTTCAGAAGGTCCTGCCCCTTTCCTTCCATGGAAATGCGACCGTTTTCCAGAACGTATGCTCGGGTGGCAATGGAGAGAGTATGTTTCACATTTTGCTCCACGAGGAGTACGGTAACGCCTTCGGAATTGACCCGTTCCACCACATTGAATACTTCCCGCACTGAAGACCCACTCCATCGTTTCTTTGCGTTTCGGCTTGGCCTCCGGTTTATAGGAGCCCAGTTCCAGGTTTTCCTGCACACTCATTTCTGGGAACAACCTGCGCCCTTCGGGAACTTGGGTAATCCCCAGGTCCACGACCTGAGAGGCTTCGAGGCTGTCAATGGGCTGCCCTTTAAACTCAATGGTCCCTGCCTTTGGGTGGATAACTGAGGAAATCGTGTTCAGGGTGGTGGATTTGCCCGCCCCGTTGGCTCCCACGAGAGCGGCTAATTCTTTTTCCTCCACCTTGAACGAAACTCCCCAGAGAACCTGTACGTCGTCGTAGAAGACTTCAATTTGATTGACGTTAAGCATAGGCTTCCCCCAGATAGGCTTCGATGACCGCTTTGTTATTGGCCACTTCTTGGGGCGTCCCTTCGGCAATGGTCTGGCCATAGTTAATGGCGTGGATCCGGTCGGAGATGGACATAATGACTTTCATGATGTGTTCCACGATCAGAA
>JAPLIW010000054.1 GCA_026388915.1 Deltaproteobacteria bacterium | reverse complement strand
TGGCCAGAGGCAATATACAACTTTTAATCGCTCCAATTATGATTATTGGCGGGATGGACTCGTTTGTCCTCCTTGCGGTTCCCCTCTTTATCCTTGTGGGCGATTTGATGAATACCGGTGGTATCACGACTCGCCTCGTTACTTTCGCACGTGCGCTTGTCGGCCATGTGCGCGGAAGCCTTGGGATTTCCACAGTTCTAGGAGAATACATTTTTTCGGGGATTTCCGGCGCATCGGTAGCCGATGTCTCTGCGATGGGTTCATTACTCATCCCCGCAATGAAGCGCGGAGGGTATCGTCCGGAACAGGCGGTGTCGATCGTTGCATCCGCATCTGCCATGGGCATGCTTGTTCCCCCATGCATTCCCATGGTTGTGTTGGCAAATCTGACTAATCTCTCCGTGGCAAGTTTGTTCATAGCTGGATTCGTGCCAGCGGCTTGCATGGCATTGCCGTTGATCGGCCTCATCTATATCCAGGCTGTGCGGGAAAATATTCCTCGTGAGCGGCGGCAGTCCGCAAGGGAAGTACTGGTGGCGTTTCGCCGGGCAATCCTGCCGCTCTTGACGCCCGTCATCATCCTGGGTGGCATCCTTGGTGGGCTCGTGACACCGACCGAGGCCGGCATGATAGGCGTTGTTTACGCCCTGATCCTCGGGGTATTTGTCTATCGGGAGATTCATCTGCGCGATCTGATGCCTATCTTGGTGAATACGGCCTCATTGACTGGTATGATACTGCTCTTGGTGGGAACAGCATCACTCCTCTCTTGGATTTTTGCGGCGGAAAACGTTCCCAGTTTACTTGCGAACTTGATATTGAAAATATCGAGCAACACAGCGCCATTTCTGTTGATAACGATCGCCGTGTTCGTTGTGTTTGGAGCATTTCTCGAAGGACTCCCGGCCTTGATCATTTTTACCCCGATCCTTTTCCCGATTATGAGCAAATTCGATATTGTCCCGCTTCACTACGGGATTATCATGATCACAGCCTTGGGAATAGGATTATTTCTACCACCCATGGGAATCGGTTTTCTGATTGCCTGTGCGCTGGGTAAAGTCAATGTGGAAAAGGCCACACGTTCTTATGCACCTTTCTTCATTGTGTTGCTGATTGGGGCATTGATCGTAGCATTTGTCCCTTGGTTTACCCTCGTGCTTCCACGCATCATGAACCTCTAAAAGAGTGGGCAACTTCTAATAATTCGAAATTGGACCATGGGATTTCGGAGATTTGTTTTTGAAGAAAATGTTGAAGCGGAAAATCCGCAATTCCTCTTTTGGTAACGCGGGGAGCGATATTTTTTCTCGCCCCCAATTTATTCTAATCCCTTCAAATTGGAAAGGAGGCACAGGATGAAAAAGAAAGGCTCGAAGAGATACACCCGGCGGGAGTTCGTGAAGGCCGCAGGGGTAGCCACCCTGTCTGCGGCCATCGGCGGCCCCATGGTGATTCCCCGCAGGGCATCGGCCCAGAAGAAGACTGTCAGCCTTCTCCACTGGAGTCATTTCGTACCCCCCTTCAACCCCGAGCTTCAGCGACAAGTCGAGGAATGGGGGAAACTGCGTGGCGTAGAAGCACGGGTCGATTTCATAGCCATCCGAGATCTGTCGGCAAAGCTGGCGGCTGAAGCCGAGGGTCGAAAAGGCCACGACGTCGTGGAAGTTCGGTTCTTCACCGGGGCCCTCTACCGGGCGAACCTTGTGCCCCTCGGTGATGTAGCGCGGGACCTGGAAAAAACAGCAGGACCTTGGTTGGATATCGCCAAGTACGTAGGATTTGTGGGCGGGGAGTGGGTCAGCATTCC
>JAPLIW010000914.1 GCA_026388915.1 Deltaproteobacteria bacterium | reverse complement strand
CGCACTCCCATTCGTGGGGATACGGTCCGTTTGGCGGAGTCGGGATTATTCTTCTGATCCTAATTATCCTGTTGGTGCTGGGGAAACTGTGAGACACAGTGGAGGCAAGTCATTGGCTTGATAGATAAGCAAAAAACTCTTTACCGGAAACATTGCGTTACTGATTCTGTGGGTACAGAAGCAGGGATACAAATTGACCTTTGGCGAGGCATACCGCCCTAGCGGTAAGGAATACTGGTTTTTGGAAACCAGCACTTATGAAGGTAAACGAAAGTAAAGTGAAAACACCCCCTTAAAAAATAGAGTTTTAAACGAGTCGAGTAGACTGAAGGAGAGTTGTATTATTACTCCGGCAAATAAATACGTCAATCGTTGTCATGCCGGACTCGATCCGGCATCCAGGATCACACTGGACAACGGTTTCACCGATGTGACGAATAGAGGATTATGGCTTGTCATATATAGTTGCCGGATTAATAACTTAAACAAAGCCGGAGGTAAACAAATTTATGTTTAGAATTATAAGGGCTTTCATTAATATTGTTGTGGGCATTATCGAACTACTTTTAAGTATCAGGTTGATATTTAAGTTTTTGGTAGTTAATACAGGCACCCCGTTCGTTGCCTGGCTTTTCGGTGTCACGGCGCGGCTTGTAGCGCCATTTGCCAAAATTCTCCCAGACTGGAAATTTTCGGGTTTCGTGGTCGATTTTGCCACCCTTGCCGCGCTTATCGTCTATGCTATAGCAGGATACTTAATTCTGATGATTGTTCCCTATTCTGGTAAAGGGACTGACATATAAGCTTTTTTTCTGATGATCAGTCCAGTTTCAGAAAAAAGAAACGGTAAGAACCATCGATCCCGCCATCCCGCCGCCGCCATTTTTGCCTCTCCCACCATCACATCAGAAGCGGGTGGTGGAATTCGAGGCACGGCTATCCCTTATTTCCATCGGTAATCAATAAACTTTTAACGTCTTGATCCTGTTTGTTAGTAGGTGTTGTAAATACCCGGCGCCTTTCATTTTTTACACTGATCACTTTTGCACAGTACGGGTTGAAATCTGCTACACAAATGCATTCCCACAAAATCACGACTTCAATAACGGTGATTTCACGCAGTGGCTGCCATTGCCTTTATCTGAAAAGCGACCCCTCTCAGATGCGCTATGGCGGTTGTTTCCGGAAATCTTTAAAGCGCCTCATGGCGCACCTCCCGACATCAGGGCTTTCCCCGACTACGGGGCCATTGCCTCCTGGGTGGCCGAGACAATCCGGCATCTTTCGACGGAAGAAGGCTATCCCCTCTCGGAAATGGCCGTGATCTATGCCATGAAGACCCAGGAGAATGACCCCGGCATGAATTTGCCCCTCCTCATCGCGAAGACGCTGGACAAAAGGGGCCTCCTGCACAACTGGATCTCCGAAGACTATTGGGCCAAGAGATCGTATGACGTCACCACGGATAGCGTGACGATCTCCACCATCCACAGCGTGAAGGGATTCGACTATGCATGCGTTTTTCTTCTGGGACTGGACTGGTTGGCGCCGGGAAGGTGGACGGAGGAGCAGATCCGCCGGCTGGCCTATGTCGCGGTCACCCGGGCGAGGGAAAGGCTG
>JAPLIW010000550.1 GCA_026388915.1 Deltaproteobacteria bacterium | reverse complement strand
AAACAGTACCAGGAAAACGCCCGAAACTTCCTGGAATACGTCCGGAAGAAGGACCTGGCCATGTGCGGAGCCGTAACCTGCGTCAAAGGGGACCGGTCGAAGGAGCCTTCCAAACAGAAGCACCCGGATTATTACCTCCACGTGGTGGATAAAAATAAGGATGGGATCGTGGTGAAAGGGGCCAAGATTCACATCACCAGCGCGCCGGTCGCGAACGAGATCATCGTGGTGCCCACCCGGCAGATGCGGGAGAACGAGGGGGAATACGCGGTCAGCTTTGCCATCCCGGCGAACACCAAGGGGGTGGTCTTTATCTGCCGGGCAGGACGGGGGGGCTGGACGGAGCACGAGTTTCATCCCGACCGCCCGATCCGGGAGCTCACCGAGGCCATGATTGTCTTCGACAACGTCTTCGTTCCCTGGGAGCGGGTCTTCCTGTGCGGGGAATGGCAGTTTTCCATGCTCCTGGCCTACACCTTCGCCACCTTTCATCGCTTTACGGCAATCAGCTACAAGGTCCCGGCGGTGGAAGTGATGGCCGGGATCGCCGCGGCCATGGCCGAATACAACGGGTTGGAGAAAGTAGGGCACATCCGGGACAAACTGGCGGAGATCGCCGGTTATGTGGAGACCCTCCGGGCGCTGGCCAACGCCTCGGCCAAAGACCCGGTCATGTACGGGGACATCGCCGTCCCCAACCCGCTCATCACCAACATGGCCAAGCTCCATTTCGCCAGCAAATACCATGAAATCATGAAACTCGTGCAGGACATCTGCGGGGGGATCATCGCCACCACCCCGGACAAAAAGGACTGGGACAACCCCGATATCCATAATTATCTGGAGCATTACCTGGGGGGCTCGGACAAATTCTCCACCGAGGAGCGCCTCCGCATGATCCACCTGGCCCAGCGCATGGCCTGCTCCCACGAGTCGGCCTTTCACGAGGTGACCACGGTTCACGCCGAGGGCTCCATGGCTACCCAGATGATGATGATCATGGCCGAGTCTCCGTTCAAGAAGTACAAGACCATGGCGAGGGTAGCGGCAGGAATCAAAGTTTAGCCCCGGTCTCTTTTCCCCGGCCGAGTCTTCCATCGCTGAAAGGGGCGGTGAAACGTCAACGGGGGGCCGGAGGAAATGGCTTGACAGGATCATCCTGGTTGCTACAATAGTCCCCGTTCTCACCTATTTATTCGGTTGGAATTTGACCTTCGAAGGCCAAAGAACCAGATGTAAAACTCTAAAGAAAAAAGGAGGGGCAAGATGAAGAAGAGCGTGATTTTTGTAGCGGTGGTAATGCTGGCCGTGGCTTTTCTGGTCGGCAGCGCTTTCGCGCAGCAAAAAATGGTTCTGAAGAAATATCCTGAAATTAAGCTTGGATATACCACCACGAATTTCTTGAAACCCCTTCCTGTTTCCCTGGACAACAAGAAAAAGCTCCTAGACCTGGCCGGCGAGCTGGGCTGCTCCTGGGTGGAAATTCGGGATCCCAGCGCCTCCCTTACCGTGGATGAATGCAAGCAGCTCATGGCCTATGCCAAATCCAAAAACATCGAGATCGGCTATGCCCTGCAGGTGGGCCTTCTGGATCCGACCTATGGGGAGATCTTTACCCGGGGCCTGCCGAATGCGGCCGTATTCGAGGGGCCCAGGACGATCCGCACCCTGGCCGCCGGGCCTGAGTTCGCCAGCGACCCCAAGAAGAAGTACTGGACTCTGGCCGAATTATACAAAGCCATCCAGAAAGCAAATAGGGCCGCCAATGCGGCCCGGTCGATGGGACTTAAATACGTCGTGGAAAACGCCTTTGAAGCGCTCAAGGGCGACGGGATGACCGGGTTCGGGCTGTCGGAGTTCATCGCCAACGCGAACTCTAACATGTTCCTGCAGTGCGACACGGCGAACTTTTTTGCCGTCTCTCGGGTCGTTACGAAGCCAGAAGAGGCCAAGGCTTTCATGGAAAAATACGCCGGGCGGATGCCTTACATCCATATCAAAGCTTCTTCGAGCGAGCATAAGGTGCTGCCGGTCCTGGCGCAGAACGAACTGGATTTTGACACCGTCTTTTCGATCCTGACCAAGAATAAGGTCCGCTATGCGGCCATCGAGCTGACCCAGCCGGACACTTTTGAGGCCTGCGCGAACAACCTCAAAAAGAGCTTTGAATATCTGGTGAAAAATTATTAGCCAACGATGATTGAAATTTCCCCTCCCCCTTCCCGTTTCCCCCGCATCCGGGGGAAGGGGTGGGGGACCTGAGTCGTCAATCCGATCCACAAAAAAATCCCCCCATGCCCTGAAAACAGGGCATGGGGGGATTTCATCGAATCCGCTTCCTGCTACCGCAGAATCAGCCGCTTGAAAGCCTCGGCGTATTTAAGCCCCTGGGATGCGCCCGCGTCCTGGGCCCGCCTGCGCATCCACTCCTCCCATCTCGGCCACTGGACCACCTGGCTCTGGTGCTGCCCCAGGGCGGCGATCTTCTTCTCCATCGTTCCGCCGATGTCCACCCAGAAATCGGGCTGGTCGGAGGCGAAGAGGAGAACCCTTTTCACCCGGCAGGGTTTCACCCCGTCTTTGATCTGCTCCGGAAAATAAAGCAGATCCCGGGCCGAAATGACCGCGTCCAGAGCCAGCGTCCCTGAAGCCCGGTGGTCCGGATGGAGCTGATACCGCATCCACGGGTCATGGGTGATCAGGACTTCCGGCTGATGCTCCCGGATGATGCGGGTTAATATCTTCCGCCGCTCCAGGTTGACCTCCAGCTCCCCGTCGTTGTTCTGGAGAAAGAAGACCTTTCCCACCCCCAGCTCGCTGGCGGCCTTGAGCTGCTCTTCCTGCCGGATCTGGGCCAGCCCGTCCCCGGCCATGGAGGGGTCCTGCGTGCCTTTGTCTCCCCTGGTCAGAACCACGTAGGTGATTTTTTTTCCCGCCTCCACCCAAAGGGCAATCGTCCCGGCGCACTGTACTTCCGCGTCATCGGGATGGGCAATGATGGCCATAACCCGCTCGAAATCCAGATCGTTCACCAGAAACTCCTTGGGAATAGTCTTCCGTGTTCAGTGTTGAGTGAAAGGCGAAAACAACTTCCCCCTTTCGCCCTTTCTTCCCCCTTGGGGGCCTATTCTTTCTAACCCATTTCTTGCGCAAATTCAATGACCTTCTCCCCCTTGCCCGCCCCCAGTTTTTGAGGAAAGAACTCATGGGCGAAAAAAACCCGGAAGAGAGAGGGGCTACCCCAACGAGCACAAAAAACTGGGGATGGCCAAGCCTTCTCCCCCCTAAGAACCTTTTCCTACGGGGGAAACCTGAATCAAAATCTTCCGGCAAAGAAATTGACCACTTGGAGTTTCTATGTTAAACGAAAAGTAGGCCCGCAGAGAGCCCTGCGGCCGCGGATCCTAGAAAAGGAGCGGCCATGAAAGCCTTAGAAAAAAAATTCGCCGATGTTTTTTATGAATCTCTGGTCCGGGGGGTCACCAGCATCTCACCGGACATCCTCCAATTATTGAAGGACGCCCGGAACGACGAGTCCCCCCAGGGAAAGTCCATGCTGGATGCCTTGATCCAAAACGTGGAGCTGGCCCAAAAAATGAAAAGAGGGGTCTGCCAATCCCCCGGGATTCCCTGCATCTACATCCGGTCCAACCCGGAACTGGCCGGGATCAATGTCCGGAAGATCGCGGGGGAATCCATCGTCCGGGCGACGAAAGAGGGGTACCTGCGCCCCAGCATCGTCCATCCGTTGACCCGGAAGAATACGGGGGACAACTCGGGCCCCGGAATCCCCAATTTTGAAGTGGAGGTGGATTCGGCCCTGGATTACCTGGAGGTCATCGTTAGTTTCAAGGGGTGCGGGCCGGAGCTGTTCAATGCCTTCAAAACCTTCACCCCGGAGTCGCTGGGAAAGAACCTGGAAGGGTTGAAACGGTTCCTCCTGGAGTCGGTCATCAACGCCGGTGGAAAACCCTGCCCGCCCATCGGCCTGGGAGTCGGAATCGGGGGGCAGATGGACGGCGCGGCCAAGCTCAGCCGCATGGCCATCAGCACGAGAAAATGGAATGACCGCAACCCGGACCCCGGGATGGACCGGATGGAGCAGGAGTTGAAATCAAGGATCAACCAACTGGGGATCGGCCCGGGAGGGGTCGGCGGGAAGACGACGGCCCTGGCGGTAAAAATCGGCCTGGCTTATACCCACACGGCCATTTGCCCGGTGGCCGTCAACTTCCACTGCTGGGTCGGCCGCCGGTTCGGCTTTCGGTTTTTTGCCGGCGGGAAAATGGAGGAAATCCTATGAACAAGTCCATTCATCTGACTACTCCCCTCTCCGCGGAGAGCGTTCGGAAACTGAAGGTCAATGACCTTGTGACCCTGACGGGGACCATTTACACCGCCCGGGACATGGCCCATCTGAGACTTAGGGAGCTGAAAGAAGGCGGCAAGCCCTTGCCGGAAGCTTTGGAAGGATCGGTTATCTTTCATGCCGGCCCAGTGGTCAAAAAAACGGACGGCGGTTTCAACCTGCTGAACATCGGCCCCACCACCAGCATCCGCATGGAGCCCCATTCCGATTTCCTGGGCCGCCTCGGTGTGAGAGCCATCGTGGGCAAAGGGGGACTGGGAGACGGCAGCGTTCAGGCCTTTAAAAAATACGGAATGGTGTACCTCCTGGCCGCGCCCGGATGCGGCGTTCTCCATGCCCAGGCGGTGAAACAGGTGATGCGGGTCCACTGGCTGGAAGAAATGGGCATGCCCGAGGCCATCTGGGTGCTGGAGGTAAACGAGTGGGGCCCCCTGATGGTGGGGATGGACAGCGCGGGCGCCAGCATCTTCCAGGCGATCAAGGAGGAAGGGCTGAGGAAGCTGGATACCCTGGTGAAGGAATGGAAGTAATTCGTTTCTTACTCGCGCCTTATTAAGGTTTTAAAAGGCGCTGAAAATACACCTTGACTCCGTACAGGGCGGCGACGGGGTTGTGGCCCAGCACGCGGTCTTTGGCCACCAGGACCGTGCTGAGCGCCTTGGCGTGCTTGAAAAATAGCGAATCATGCCCCACGCACAGGCCGACGAGGACGTTGAAGTCGGTCTTGGCGGTGTTGAAGATCTCCGCCTGATTGATGGGGTTGCACATGGTTTCGTAGGTTCCAATCCTCACCTTCTCCCTGTCTTTCAGGCCGAGAAACTCCTTGGGCACCCCCCCTACTTTGCAGCAGACAGAAAGGACCTCGAAGCCGTTTTTTTCCAAGATCCGGACGAAGGCGTTCGCTTCGGAAAACAGCCCCCCGCAGAAAGCCACGCCGATCTTCTTGTAGCCCATCTTCCTGGAAAATTCTATAATCTCCTCGACCCGTGTCTTGACGGGCTTTAGAACGCCGGCTTTCGCGCCCCGGTCGACGTAGCATTCCGCTTCCTGCAGCGAAGCCACTTTGGCAAAACGTTTCGTCCGGGGGTCGCTGTACTTTTTCAACGCTCTCCTGGCATCGCCGGTCCGATGAAGGGTCGGACAGAAGGCCGGCCCCTTCCCTTCCTTCGAGAAGCAGGCCCGCAAGTCGACGCCGCAGAAGGCGCACTGAGGGGCTCCCTTATTAGCCATTTTCTCCTTTCAACCCCCTTTCTTTTTCGCAGGCCTTTCCCAAGAGTCCCCCGTGGGTATGGCCTCTTTGGCCGACAATATGGGAATATACCTCTTGACTGCCGCGGTGATAGCCTGACAGAGCCGGTCTTGAAAGTTCCTTTTCCGCAGCAACATTTCTTCTGTGGGATGGGTAATGTAGGCCGTTTCCACCAGAATAGAGGGGAACTCCGGAGATTTCAACACGGCAAACCCGGCCTGGCGGGGCTGGAAAAACTGGATGTGGTTGATCCGCCCCAGCTCATTCAGGGCCAATCCTCCCAGCTGGAGGCTCTCATTGATGGCGTGGGTTTGCTCCAGGTCCAGCAGGATGGTGTCCAGGTCTTTCTGTACGGGAGCCAGAGAAGTCCCGCCGACCATGTCGGAGGCGTTTTCTTTCTGGGCCAGGACCTGAGTCGCCTTGTCGCTGGCCCCCTTGAGGGACAGGCAATAGATGGAGCTCCCCTTCGTCTGGCGGCTCCTGCTCCCGTTGGCATGGAGGCTGATAAAGAGGTCGGCTCCGTATTCCTGGGCCATCTTCACCCGGTCATTCAGGGGGATAAAATAATCTCCCCGGCGGGTCAGGAAGGCCCGGATCTCTCCCGTGGCGTCCAGCGTTTTCTGCAGGTTCTGGGCCAGAGCCAGGACGATGTCCTTCTCCAGGGTCTTCCGGGGCCCGATCGCTCCGGGATCGTCCCCGCCGTGGCCCGGGTCGATGACTACGATTCGTTTCTTTTTGGCCTTCAACTCCCGGGTGAACTGCCGCTGCTCTTTTTCCTTTTCTTCCAGGTCCGGCCGGGAGACATCGATGACCAGCCGGTCCGGCTTGTCCTCAAAGGGCTTTAGAAGGAATACATCCAGCCGCCCCGGCTTGATGAGGAACAGGGACAGCTTGGCCTCATTCCTGCCCTCCGGCTCCACCTTCATCTTGCGGATGACCGGGTCCCCCACGAGAATCTCCTGGCTTCCCTTGGGGAGAAGAATCCCCCGAAGCTGCAGGGTGAAGACCAGGGGGTCCGCCTGGAAGAGAATTTCATACCCCGGGGCCCCCTCCAGGTCGGCCACCACCCGGGTGTGGTCCGGGGCCGACCAATGACGGATCTCCAGCAGCCGGGCGATTCCTTTGGCGGGAGAACCTCCTTTCTCTCGAGGTTCCTCGGGAGTTACCGCGGGGGGAGGTTCTTCGACTTTGGGCGGGGGAATTTTCGGCTCCGGGATCGCCGGACCGGGCGGTTTACCGGCCACGCTCTCCACCTTGGCGGGAGGCCCTTTCTCTTTTTGTGGCTCCGGGCCGGGCGGTTTGCTCGCCGGCTTCTCGACTTTCTCTTTTTCTACAACGGGAGGTTTGCTTTCGGGCTTCTCGACTCTTTCCCCCATCTCCCCTGCGGGGCGAAAGATGTCGATGACCAGACGGTCCGGTTTGTCCCCCTCAGGGGTCAGGGCAAAAACCTTCCAGCGCGTCGGCTGATAGAGGAAAAAAACGACTTTGGCCCCATCCTTTTCCGCCGGGTCGACCCTTACTTTTCGGACCACCCGATCCTCTACCAGGATTTCAAGCGCCCCCTGGGGGAGAGTCATCTTCTGGAGGTAAATCGTCAGGATCGGTGAACCGGCGGCCGATTGAATTTCATAGGCCGCCGGGGCTTCAAGGTCCAACACCACCCGCGTGGATTCCGGGCCCGATGATTTCCGGACGCCGAGGAGGCGGGGGGCGGCCATACCCTCCCCCACTGCGCCCATAAGCCAGATTCCCAGGATGGCCGCCAGCAGAAAGCGCCCTCTCATCCCACCACCTCGGAAGCAAAGACCAGTTTGATCCCTGCCCCTTCGATCTCCGGGATCATCTCCCGGATGGCCCGCGCCGTCAGGGGATGGGGATGGCCGATGGCGATGGCCTTCCCCTCCTGTTTCGCTTTCTTCATGGCCAGGCGGATGGACTTCTTGATGGCCTCCAGGTCTTTCTCTTGATCGATAAACCGGTCGTTGCTTCCGAAGGCCACCCCCGCCTGCCGGGCTGCCCGCGGACCCACGGTCCGGGAGCTGGTATGGCTGTCCACGTAATACAGGCCTTCCTTTTTAAGGATCTCCATCAAAGCCTTCATCACCCGGGTGTCTTCCGTGGCCTTGGACCCCATGTGGTTGTTGACCCCCCGGACATGGGGAATTTCTTTCAATCCCATCCGAAGAATAGCCTGAATCTCATGGTTATCCATTCCGGACAGGACCGTGTCTTTTTCCAGGGGAAACCGCTCGCTCTCTTTGGGCTCCATGGGAAGATGGAGCATGATCTCGGCACCCTCCTGGTGGGCGAGGAGAGCGGTTTTCCGCGCATGGGGGGTATTGGGTAAAATGGACAGTGTCAAGGGCCGTCCGATTTCCATGATCCCTTTTATTTTATCCACATTATACCCCCCGTCGTCGATGATCAAGGCAAGGCGGGAGATCGGTGCGGGGGGGGATTCCTTTTCTCTCTTGGGCTCCTCCGGTAACTTGGCCGCCGGACTGGGGGCTGGGGGAATGGGTTGAACGACTTTCTTCTCCGCCGATTTCGGGAGGAGGAATAATAAAATGGCCAGCAAGCCAATCACCCCGAGGGAAACGAGGAGGTAGAGGTATGGCTTCCTTTTCTTCCCCTTTTTCCTGGCCGTTTTTCTCCCCGATCGAGCCATTTCGGCAACTATTCTATCCAACCTGCTCGATTTTCTCAATCGAATAGATCAGTCAAATTTGGAATGCGGAGTGCGGAATGCGGAATTTAAACGGAGAAGAATAGACGCAGAGAAGGATAAAGCGGAACGAATTAACAAAAACCCCGAACTCATACGGGAGCTGGGGAATGGGGCGTGGGGTTTGCGGTTTGCTTATTCCGCATACCGCACTCCGCATTCCGCATTTTTTACAGTCCCAGTTCCTTCAGCTTTTCCGCGGTGGGGGCTCCTTCTTCATTCCATCCCCGGAACTTGTAGTAGTCGTACAGCAGCTCCC
>JAPLIW010000517.1 GCA_026388915.1 Deltaproteobacteria bacterium | reverse complement strand
CTGCGTGCTCCGCGACCTCTGCGGTTAAGTTTTTTTTATTCCGGCTGTTTTTTCTTCAGGGGTTGAGGGGACTTTTATAAACGAGAAAACCGCCCCGATGAGGGCCATGGCTCCATTCAGGATAAAAACCGAGGTGAGGCCGATCTCCTGGGCAAAGACTCCAGAGAGAATGGGCCCCAGGCTCATGCCGACCGCGTAAAGGGACTGGAAAAAACCCATGGCCGTGGCCTGCTGTTCCCTGGGGATGGATTGAATGGACAGGCCCATCAGGAGAGGGAAGACTAGCCCCACCCCGGTCCCGTTTATGGCCTGGACCATAAAGAGGGTGCTGAGATGGCCGGTCAAGGGGATGGAAAACACGGCCCCCGAAGTAAGAAGAAAACCTACGGTGAGGATCCACCGATCGGCGAGATAGCGGCGGATGAACGTCCCGGAAAGGAGCGTACCCGCCAGATTGGGAAGCAAGTACCAGAAGAGGAGAACCCCCAGATCACTTTTGGAAGCGCCGAGCTGCTGGGCGAAGATGGGGGAAAACCCGTAGGCGATGGCGAAGTTGGAGAACTGCATGAGGATGCAAAGGAACGAGGCGGTGAGGAGCATCCGATTCCGGCCCACCCGCAAGACCTTCTGGAGGGTGAGGTCGGAACTCTTTTCCGGGCGGACTTCGGAGATCCTCGTGGCCAGAAGAAGACCGAAGAGGGACAGCCCTAAGCCCACGTAAAAAGGGAACGTCCACCCCCAGGCATCCGCGATCTTCCCTCCCGTGTAGTTTGCGCAAATTTGGGCCAGACGGGAGAAGAACATGATCAGAGACATGGACCGGGCAATCCGACCCAGGGGGAAGTAACTCGAGTAGAGAACGGTGAAGGGAACCCACATGCTGGCGGCGATGCCGGAGGTGAAAACGGACAGGAAGAGCATCCACGTGCTGCCGGAAAGGATCAATCCCAGGTTGGCTAGCCCGTCGAACAGGAAACCCAGAAGGATGAAGGGCTTTCTTCTCCTCGTGCGGTCGGACCAGACCCCCAGGGGAATCCGGAGAATAATTTGGGAGAGGCCGTAGGCCCCCATCACCAGACCGGCGGCCTGGAGGGAGCCGCTCACGAATTTGGCATAGGAAGAGAGGATGGGCATGTAGATGTAAACCGCTCCCCAGAAGAGCATGGTGCATAAATAGGAGAGAAGGATGGAAGAGCGGTAGGGTGAGGGTCCTGAGGGGTCGGAAGAGGTCATGGCCGGGAAGTGAGAAGATGGAGGCTCTTGGAAAGCTCTTCAAAAAAAGACAAAATCGTCATTACGGGCAAGCGAAGCGCGAGCCGGAATCCAGGATTTTGAAGCGATTCTGGACTCCGGCTTTCGCCGGAATGACGGTGTAAATGACTCTTGCAAGAACCTCGAAGGATATTCATTTTTTCTGGGCCTCGCCGGTCATGGGAACAAAAGCAACCCCCAGGAGATGCTGGATATCGCTCTTGCCCATTTTCTTGGTGAGCAGGGTGAGGGTCTGGAAATAGGTCGTGCTTCCCAGAGGGATGATCAACCGTCCGCCCTCTTTCAGCTGCTTGATCAGGGGAGGAGGGATGTGGTTGGACGCGCAGGTAACGATGATGGCGTCGAACGGAGCCGCCTCCTCCCATCCGAAATACCCATCGCCGTATTTCACCCGGACCTTGTCGTATCCCAACTCCTTCAACCGTTGGGCCGCCTGCCGGGTCAGGGGTTCGATGATTTCCATGGTGTAAACCTGATCCGTCAGCTCGGCCAGAACCGCCGCCTGATACCCCGAGCCGGTCCCGATCTCCAGGACCCGCTCACCGGGCTGGATCTGTAGAATCTGGGTCATGAGCGCCACGATGTATGGCTGGGAGATGGTCTGCCCTTCCCCGATGGGCAGGGGGTGATCCGCATAGGCCTTGCTTTTCAGGGAAGGTTCGACGAAGAGGTGGCGGGGCACCCGCCCCATGATTTCCAGGACTTTCGGGTCCTTGATGTCCCGCCCCTTGAGGTCGCGCTCCACCATTTTCCTGCGGGCCTCAACAAGGCTTGGATCTTCCGAGGAGAGGGCGAGAGAGATCGGGAGGTTTAGCGACAGCAAAATGGGAATAATAAAGATGATCCGGCGCATGGGGGAAAAGATCGCTGTCAACGGTTGGCGTTCAGCTATCCAAAAATATTCAACCCATTCTACATCATTTGGCTGAAAGCTGAAAGCAGGTTGCTGTTAAGTCTTCCATCGGAGACTCCCTCTCCCCTTGCGGGAGAGGGTTAGGGGGAGGGGGATGAAAATGGGAAACCCTGAAATTCTGGGCCCTAATCACCCCCACCCTCACCCTCCCCCGTCGAGGGGGAGGGAAAGAACGGGGTTTCCGGATGGACACTATTTACTTCTTCTCTTCCCCGGAATACTGCCGCTGGTACTGGCGGGCCTGGTGCATGAAAGCTTCCAGGCGGGTGACGGTGTTGGTCTCCTCCTGCCCGTCGTAGGCCATGTTGAGGAAAGGGATGGTGTTGTGGTCTTCCCGGTACCGCTTCATCACCGCTCCCACGATGGTCCCGGGCATGCAGGTGAAGGGCATGACGTTCACCAACCCGGAACA
>JAPLIW010000157.1 GCA_026388915.1 Deltaproteobacteria bacterium | reverse complement strand
AACCGCCGCGGGGGGAGCTGCCGGTTTAGCTCTCATGGGTTTGCCCTCTGGCAAAAGCCACGCAGTGGAGAAATATCCCCATTGGGGGGAGGTTGTGGTAATTCGGGATGACAGCGCTACTCAGGGGCCGAATGTGAATATTAAAGTCGTCCAGGCCATGCTGGATGAAGCCATCCGGGCTTTTACCCAAGGCGGCGGATGGCCATCTTTGATCCCTTCTTACAAGACCGGGGAAACGGTGGGCATTAAAGTCAATTGCGGAGTGCCGATGGTATCCACCCAATGGAAAGTTGTGGCCGCCGTCGTCAGGGGTTTGGTGGGGATGGGAGTACCGCAGAACCATATTGTCGTTTGGGATGCCGAGGGTGAGAGCATGAAGTATTCGGCCATCAACTGGCTCACGACGGTTTTCAACGGACTGCGTATAACCGCCACGGATAAATTGAGTGATCCTTTTGACCGGAGTAAGTCCATGGATATCGAAGGAAATCCTACCTGCCTGAGTCGACTTTTGACTGAGGCAGCCCACCTGATCAACGTTCCGGTCTTGAAAAACCATTTTGAAGCCGGAATTACCTTTGCTTTGAAAAATCATGTGGGATCGGGCGGGGAAAGCATAAAGGATCGGCAGAAGATATTTCACCTGCCGCCCGAAGAAGGAAATCGATGGCATAAAATGCTCGGGCGCGGGCAGCCAATCGCTTCCCGCATTGCCGTGATGAATACCGCCCCGGATATCAAGAAAAAAACTCGCTTGATCGTCGGGGACGCTCTGTTTGGGGTATACACGAGGGGACCGGGCGGGGAACCTGAATTTGCCCACAATGGGTTGATCGTTGGATTGGACCCCGTGGCCACGGATCATCAAGCCCGGTTGATCATCGAGAACGAAAGGAAAAGAAACAACCTTCCGGTGGTGCCCTCTTTGCATATTGACCAGGCCATCAAGTTAGGCCTGGGAGCTTCTCTCGAGGAAAGGATGATGAAGTTCCGGGATGGAAACGCTCCGAAAAGATTCTCCGGGCCTCAAACGACGAGGAGCTTTACCGAGCCATTAACGGCGGAGCGAGCCTCTATATCCAGCATGGTTTTCGGTCCTTTGTGGGACAGAGTTACCGGGGACCGAAAGAGTTGGAGCTGGAGGTATATATTTTTGATCAAAGGACGCCCCAAAATGCGGAGGATCTGTACGAAAACCCCTTTGCGAAACCGGGGCGGATGAAAGAAATAGCTGATCTCGGAGAAAAAGCCCGGATCGATATGACCCCCCTTTTCGCCTATGGGGTGGATTTTGTCCTGAAGGGCTTCTTCGTGCGGGTGATCATTCAGGATAAAACGGAGGGCGCATTGAACTCGGCCCTAGCCTTTGCCCGGCTCATTTCCCAACGAATCATGCCCTCCGGCAGGGCCGGAGCTTCCCCAAAATGAAATCATCCCCCCACGCGGACCAGCACTTTCACCTCCTCGTTGGGCCCCTCGAGGAGGTTGAAGGCCCATTTGATTTCCTCCAGGGAGACCTCCCGGGTAATGATCAGCTCCACCGGGACCCATTTGCGCGCCAGCCAGTCCAGGGCCAAGTCATACTCCTCGCCGGTCATCCCATAGGACCCTTTTATATCCACTTCCTTGAAGTTCCAGACCATGGGAAGAAGCGTGGTCGGCTCCATTCCCACCCCGAGGACCAGGACCTGCCCTCCCTTCCTCACGTAATTGATTCCGTCCACTAGCGTCTGCGGGATCCCCACGCATTCATAGACGATATCCGGCCCCAGGTTGTCCATGAGCTGGTGAAAGATGAAAGGGGACAGACCTTTCGGGTCGTGGACGGTCTCGGCCCCCAGCTTTAGGGCTCGCCGGCGTTTTGATTCCGCCAGGTCGGTGCAATGAATGGACCGTACTCCCGATCGGGCCAGAATGAGGGTCGTAAGCAGACCGATCGGCCCGCAGCCCAGGACCACGGCGCGGTCTCCCGGGCGCACCCGGCTGAGACGCACCCCGTGGAGGCATACGGAAAGGGGTTCTGCCAGGCAGGCTTCCGCGGGCCCGACTTCCTTGGGAAGGCGACGCAGGCTGGAGGCCTTTACCACAACGTATTCCGCCATCGCCCCGGGGACCACCCCTGTGCCGTAGGACTTCTGCAGAGCCCATTCGCAGATCTGGGACTGGCCGTTTTGACACCAGTAACAAACCCCGCACTTGATTCCCGGGACGCAGCTGACCGTCTCCCCGGCCCTCCAATTTTCAACTTCAGGGCCTATTTCGGCGATGACTCCGGAAAACTCGTGTCCCATGATGTTCGGCTGGGGAAGCCCGTGCTGAAAGATATGGACGTCCGACCCGCAGATCCCGCAGTAATGCACCTTGATCAGGGCCTCCCCTTTCTGCGGGCGGGGCGTGGGAACATCCTGGATCTCGATGGTGCGCTTTCCGGTGAGGACCGCAGCCTTCATCTTCCCCTCCATCTCAAATAAATTGAACCGCAGAGCACGCAGAGAATTAATGGGCTGGAATAATGGAATTTTGGAACGATGGAATATTGGGAAATTGAATGCCGAAATTTAAAAAGCATGCCCTCAACGGCATTAACCATCATTCCAGTATTCCGTCATTCCATTGTTCCTTTATTCTATTTTTCTCTGCGCCCTCTGCGATCTCTGCGGTTAAATTTGTTTTTCAGGTTATTTGCCACGGAAAATCCATGCCCGGGAACTTGGGCTCCGGGTCGGTGATCACGTTGATGCATGCCGGCAGACCGCTCTTGAAAGCGCGTTCCATGGCTCCCTTGATATCTTCCGTGCGCTCGACCAGCTCCCCGTATCCCCCCATGGCTTCGACCACTTTGTGGTAAGGCCTTAGCCCAAGCTGGGACCCGATGACCCTGTCTCGTCCATATTTGGCGATCTGCTCCCTGCGGATCTGCCCCCAGCCCCCGTCGTTGGCCACCACGCAGACGATGGGAATCCGGTGCCGAACCGCCGTATCGAGTTCCATGAGGGAAAGACCGAAGGAGCCGTCCCCGGTAAGCAGGGCCACCGGTTTTTCCGGGTGAGCCAGTTTGGCCGCGTTGGCATAAGGCACCCCGACCCCCAGGTGGCCGAATCCGCCCACCCACACGAGGGATCCGGGGCTGTAGGCATCCAGGAGAACGTTGGCAAAGACCGCGATATCCCCTCCGTCAATAACCAGCGCGGCATCCCGGGGAAGAAACTCCCGGACTTCCTGGGCCAGCCGGGCAGGATGGACCGGGCTTCCGCTCTTGCGAATATCCCCGGCAAACTGGGTTCTTACCCCTCCCATCATGGCTTTGACCGTGGCCACCCAACTGTCCGGGGCTTTGTATTTGCCCCCAAGGGCTTGACCGAGCTGAGAGAGGACCGCACGCGCATCTCCCGGGATTCCGATATCCACGGGACGGTTCTTCCCGATTTCTTCCTGCTCAATATCCACCTGGATGACCTTGATATCGGGATGAAAAATGGGGGGACGTCCGTAGGCGATCGTCCAGTCCAATTTGGTTCCCACGATGAGAACCAGATCGGCCTGGGTGAGGCCCGCAGGGAACATGCCCCCGCTCAGCGGATGGTCATCCGGGATGATTCCCCTGGCCATGTTCCGGCTGTAGAAGGGGATGTTTGTCGCTTCCACAAAAGCACGAAGCTCCTGGCCGGCTCCCGACCACCAGACCCCGCCCCCGGCCACGATCACGGGCCGCTGCGCCCTACTCAAAAGGCCGACTGCCTTCTCGATGGCCAGAGGATCTCCATAGGGCCGGTACTCCGTGCGGTAGGCCTTGCACCATACGACTTCTTCTATGTGGGACTGCCCGTCGACGATGTCGATGGGGATCTCCAGGAAGACGGGCCCCGGTCTCCCGCTCTGCGCCTGACGGAAGGCGCTGGTCATGTATTCGCAGATGCGGCTGGTCTTGTAGACGCTGCGCGACCACTTGGTGACCGGGTGCATGACCTCGATCTGGTCCATGTCCTGCATGGCCCCGATGTCCCGTCTTTCGATGGAACTCCTCCCGGCAATAATGACCACGGGCGAACCGCTTTGCATGGCCACAGAGACCCCGGGGAAAGCGTTCACCGCCCCGGGACCGGCGGTCACCACCGCTACCCCCGGCCTTCCGGTAAACCGAGCCCACCCTTCCGCCATGTTCACCGCAGCCTGCTCGTGCCGGGTATCGATGATCTTGATTCCGAAATCGATACAGGCATCGAAGATGGTATTGATGTGTCCCCCGGAGAGCCCGAAGATGTACTTCACCCCCTCTTCCTTGAGTGCCCGAACAACCAAGTCCCCCCCGCGCCAGATCTCTTTTTCTCCCATTTTGTCCACCTTTCTCCTTACAAAAAATAACCCCACTTCTTTGTAGGAAGCGGGGTTTAATGTTCTTTCCCGTCCATGACACCCTCCAACTGTATATCCGCAGATTACCCCGATTACGCAGAGAGCATAGAGATAAAAATGCTATGACTAAGAATAGCTTTACAACCCTCAAAGCTCAAATCAGCTTCCCCCAGACCTTCGTATTTGTCCTTAACGCTTCATCCGTGTTGATCCGCGTTCATCCGTGTCCCATTAAATCTTTTGCCTTTAGGTCTTTTTCAAATATTAAATCTGTGTTCATCTGTGTTTATCTGTGTCCCATTAGGTTTTTTATTGGATTTTATTATTTTGCCTTGCCTGGATCAAGCCCTTTGTGGAGGCTATTCGTTATCCGTTAGTCGGGCTTTCATCTCGCTTAAAATATTCAGCGCATCCAGGGGGGTGAGGCGGTTGGGGTCGACCCTGCGCAGGGTCTCACGGATCGGGTCTGGGGGAGATTGGAAAAGGGTGCGTTGGTGAGATTCCCAGGCCAGCTTGCGCTTCTTGGAGACGGCCAGCTTGGGGACTCCAGCTTCGGTGAACTCACCCTGTTCCAGGTTCGTAAGAACCTCCTTGGCCCTCTCGATGACTCCTTCCGGAAGTCCGGCGAGGCGGGCCACCTGGATGCCGTAACTCCGGCTGGTCCCCCCTTCCACCAGTTTTCTCAGGAAGATCACCCGGTCGTTCCACTCCTTCACCGCCACGTGGAAATTCTTGACTCGCGGCTTGGTCATGGCCAGCTCGGTAAGCTCGTGGTAGTGGGTGGCGAAGAGGGTCTTGGGCTGGAAGGGGCAGCTGTCGTGGAGGTACTCGGTGACCGCCCAGGCGATGGAGAGGCCGTCGAAGGTGCTCGTTCCCCTTCCAATCTCGTCGAGGAGAATCAGGCTGCGGGGGGTGATGTTTCGCAGGATGTGGGCCACTTCCTCCATCTCCACCATGAAGGTGCTTCGGCCGCGGGTCAGGTCATCCGTGGCTCCCACGCGGGTGAAGATGCGGTCCATCAAGCATACATCGGCTTCCTTGGCCGGGACGAAGCTTCCCATCTGGGCCAGGATGACGATCAGCGCCGCCTGCCGCATGATCGTCGATTTGCCGGCCATGTTGGGGCCGGTGATGATCAGAATCTGCCGGTCTTCCCCGTTCAGGGAGAGGTCGTTGGGAACGAACCGTTCATCCAGGGAGAGCCGCTCCAGGACCGGGTGCCGGCCTTCCACGATGGTCAGGCTGTCACCCTCGCTCAGTTGCGGCCGGCTGTACCCGTACCGTTCCGCAACGTCCGCAAGGGCTGAGAGGACGTCCACCTCCGCCAAGGCCTGGGCGATCTTCTGAATGCGGGGAATTTGTGCCGAGACCTTTTTCAAGACCTCCTGGAAAAGCTGGAATTCCAGGGCCTCGGTCTGCTCCTCCGCCTGGAGGACCTGGGTTTCATACTCCTGCAGTTCCTGGGTGATGAATCTCTCGGCGTTGGCCAGGGTCTGCTTGCGCATGTAGTGAGAGGGCACCGAGGGGAGGTTGGGCTTGGTGACTTCGATGTAATAGCCGAACACCCGGTTGAAACGGACCTTCAGGGATGTGATCCCAGTCCTCATCCGCTCCTTGGCCTCCAGGTCCACGATCCAGCCCTTCCCCTCCCGGCCGACTTCCCGATACCGGTCCAGGGTGGTGTCAAACCCCTTCTTAATCAAGCCCCCTTCTTTAAGGGAAAGGGGGGGAGTGTCCTCGATGGCCCGCTCCAGAAGGTCTCGAAGGTCCGGCAGATCGCTGAGATCGGCCAGGAACCCTTTAAACCCCTCATATTCCAGGGGAGAAAGAAGGGTCCGCACATCGGGCAATAGGTTCAATGACGCACGCAGAGCCACCAGGTCCCGGGCGTTGGCCACTCCCAGGGAAATGCGGGCCGACAGCCTCTCCAGGTCCCTGACCTGGCGCAAAGAGTCCCGGATGGCTTTCCGCGGCAGGTCCTTTTCTTTCAGCTCGGCAACTTTCTCCAGCCGGTCCTGGATCTTTTCCATATCCATGAGCGGGGAGCCGAGCCAACGTTTGAGCATCCGTCCCCCCATGGAAGTTACGGTTTCATCCAGGATGTCCAGCAAGGATCCCTTCCGGCTGCGGCTCTGGAGATTTTCAAAGAGCTCCAGGTTCCTGCGGGTCGTCTCATCCAGGACCAGGTAATCATGGACCCGATAAAATTCCAGCCGGGAAAGATGGGCGGGGGAAGCTTTCTGGGTCTCTTCCACGTAGAAAAGAATCGCCCCCACGGCGGAAAGCGATTGATCGGCTTCTTCCGGAAGGGAAAGACCGAGGGCGGTCAATCGTTCCCGGGACCGTGCCGCGCCGAATACCTCCGGGGGAAGCGAGCTATAAAGGGCGTGAGGATAAGCCTTCATCAGGCGCTTCATGGACGCCTGCGATTTGGCCGTTTCCGCGAGCAGAATCTCCTTGGGCTCCACGCGCAGGACTTCATCCCGCAGGGACTGGACCGTGTTCACCTCGGCCGCCTGGAAATCGCCCGTGGAAGCATCCAGAATGGCCAGGCCGAAACGTTCCTCTCCCAGGGCGATGGCCATCAAAAAATTATTGGCCTTGGGCTGCAGGAGATCGTCTTCGAAAACCATGCCCGGAGTCACGATGCGGATGACTTCCCGCCGCACGAGCCCCTTGGCCTGGGAAGAGTCCTCCATTTGCTCGCAGACGGCCACTTTGAACCCCCGCTCCACCAGCTTCTGGATATACCCTGAGGCCGCGTGGTAAGGAACTCCGCAGAGGGGGACGGAATCTTCCTTGTTCTTGTCCCGGGAGGTTAAAGCAATATCTAATATTTCTGAAGCTATCTTCGCGTCTTCAAAAAACATTTCATAAAAATCGCCCATGCGATAGAAGAGGATGGCGTCGGGGTATTTGTTTTTGACCTCGAGGTACTGCTTGATCATGGGGGTGACGGTCTCCATCCGCTTCCATCCTCTTAAGGTTTTATCCAAATTACCCTACTCTCCGGGAAAATACAACCCATCCCAATGCGGAATTCGGAATGTAGAATGCGGAATGGGTGCGAATCTGCTCATTCCGAATTCGGCATTCCCCATTCCGAATTCCAAATAATCCCCTTGACGGTCCTTTTTAGATCCAATAAACTGATACTAGATTTACTTTGCTTTTTATCAACAGCGGACAGGAGGAAATCCTATGCTGGTCAGAAAGAAAATGAAAAAGGACCTGGTCACCGTCACCAAGGATGAGAGGATGACCGTGGCAAAGAAGATCATGAAGGAAAAAAATATCCGCCATCTTCCGGTTGTGGACGGCAAGAAGCTGGTCGGGCTGCTGACCAATATGGACGTTCGGAAAGCCGAAGCCTCGCCCGCCACCTCCCTGGAGATCCGGGAGCTCCATTACCTTCTGGACAAGCTCACCGTGGGCGAAATCATGACCCGCAATGTCATTACCATCGCCCCCGATGTCTCCGTCGAGGAGGCGGCCATTCTCCTCCATGACAACAAAATCGGCTGTCTCCCGGTGGTGGAAGACGGTAACCTGGTGGGGATCATCACCGAAAACGACGTCATGGAGATCCTGATCGATGTGATGGGAATGAAGGAGAAAGGGAGCCGGCTGGAAGTCCAGGTGGATGACAAGCCCGGGGCCCTGGCCGATATCACCCGGATCATCAAAGAGTCCAACGTGAATATCACCAGCGTGGTAACGGATATCGCCGACGAACCCGGTAAACGGGTGGTGGTCTTTAAACTGAAAACCTTCTACTTCGAGCCCATCAAGAAAGCCCTCGAGGCCGGCGGGTTCCCGGTCCTCTACGCCAAGATCGAGAAATAGCCTTCCTCATGCGGGAGGGGGGATTTTTTGCTCCCCCTCCCCCTCTTTCGTTTTTCCCCCGAATATCCGGCTGATGAATGATTTTTGCCCCTGGGTCACGCCTTCAGGGATTTTTTTGTCATCCCGCAGGCGGTCCCGCTCGCGCTCCAGCTCCTCGATCGACCTTCGATGAAGACGAATCCGGGAGTGGAGCCCGATCCGGGAGATGAAAGCCCACACCGCGGAGAGGATCAGACCCAGGAGGACAAAGAGGAAGGCCCAGAGAAAGAGGGGTAAGGGGGGGGTGACCAGGCCAAAATAATACTTCAGGGAAACGGGTTGATCGTTCTGGATGGCAAACCCGATTCCGACGATCAAAAGAATTAAAAAAACAATCCCGCGAAACAGCCCCATGATTCCCTCCCTATCTTCGCAGCTTCTGAAAGTAAGGGAACAGCCTGCGGTAGGTCTCCTGCAGGTGTTCGGGGATCACCCGAACTTCGGACAGAGCCGGCATGAAATTCGTGTCCCCGTTCCACCGGGGAACGATGTGAAAATGAATGTGGTGGCGGATTCCCGCCCCGGCCACCTGCCCGAGGTTCATGCCCACGTTGAAACCGTCCGGATGGAAGGCTTTCTTCAGAATCTCGATGGAATTTCCCAGATAAAACAGGATGTCGGCCATCTCCGGTTTCTTCAGCTTCCGGACCTGGTCCACATGCCGGACTGGAGCCACCATGAGGTGTGCATAGGAATAGGGATAACGGTTCATCATGACCAGGGACCGAGAAGTCCGGTGCAGGATCAGCCTCTCTCGATCCGGTTGTCCATCGGGGGGGCAAAAGATGCATTTCTGCCCCTTTTTGTCCGCCAGAATATAATCCATCCGCCAGGGGGCCCAGAGAAGTTCCGCCATTATTTGCTCCTTTGGATCTTTCACCGGTAAATGATCTCCGCCGCAATCGCCTCACCCAGGGTCAACACGCCAACGCTCTTGGGGTTCGAACCCAAGCCGCCCCCGAAAGCCCCCGGGTTGAAGAAAAAAACCCCTTCCCGCTCCCTCTGGGAAGGATGGTGGGTATGCCCATAGACAATGCAATCCACGGCGCCGAATTCCCGGGCGATTCTCTCTTCGATCCCCTGGGGCCCTCCCCATCCGTGGATTAAGCCGATTTTGAAGCTGCCGGCGTCGAACACCCGATGGGCGGGAAACTCTTTGCGCACCGTGGAAGAATCCATGTTCCCGCAGACGGCAACCACTTTCTTCCCGGAGAAGGAATCCAGCACCTTAAGCTCGGTCATATCGCCCGCATGGAGGATCATGTCCACCTCTTTGAAGGGGCCATCCATCAGATCCTCCAGTTCTTCTGTCGGGCAGCTCAGATGGGTGTCCGAGATCACTCCAATTTTTATCAACTTTCCCTTCTTCCTCTTTCCTCGGCCCTCGGTCCTCGAACCCCAAGTTCGGCGGCCCTATTATAGTCTTTTCGTTCCCAAAAACAAAGTTTTATTGTCGCCTTTATACCTCTGCGCAATCTGCGCAATCTGCGGATAATCAGTTTTCTATTTCTTTATTTCCACCAGTTTAATCTCCCCCCAGGCAGCCAGCTTCTCGCCCAATATGATGACCGCTCCTGAAACTCCCTCGATCATCCCGGCTTTCTCCAGTCCTTTGTCCAGATCCCCCGCCGTGCCTACCAGGTTGCCCACGGCAGTGGCCGCGGCATCGGCCAGGGAAGCCGAGGGAGAGAGGATGCAGACTGCATCGGCCCGTCCGAAGCTGAGGGAAGGGCCCACCGTTCCCGAAGAAGTGCATACCCCCCAGGGATGTCCGGCCGCGGGGACGGCCAGGCCGACGCGCAGGCTCAGGGGCGAGTTTCCGGCAAAAATTCCTACCCTGGTTTCCCGGGAACAGGCGAGAAAAATATCCCCCCCGTTTTCCACCATGACTTCGGGAGACTCCTCCAGCAGATCCTGCCCCACGGCTTCAGCCATGGCGCCGGCCACTGCCGCCATGGGGCCTACTCCTGCGGTTTGCCCTGCCCGGATCATCCGGCGGACGATCGGCGGGGCAAACTCGTCGGGCGGCACCGGGGTCAGGGAGCGGAGAAAATCAGGATGGCCGAGGATATAACGCTCGATATGGTAACGATGACGGAGAACGGATTGACGCGCGTTTTCAGAGAGGTCGCGGGTTGCCCTAAGGTACAGGTCGGTTTCCTTGACCTGAACCTGGAAGGAAGTCAGGCGCTGGTCGAGGAGAAGGTTCCGGTACTTTCTTTCCTGGTACGCCGCGCGTTGATCGACGGGCTTTTCCCCCACGGCAGAATCTCTATCCTCCAAAAACCTGGCCCATGTGGCGATATTTCTCGTATCTTCGGTTCAGGAGTTCTTCGACGGGGAAGGTCTGGAGTTCTTTCAGATGGCGGCTCAGGGACTGGGAAAGGATCCGGGCCATGGCCTGCGCGTCCCGGTGGGCTCCGCCCAGGGGCTCGGCCAGGACTTCGTCGATGATCCCCAGTTCATGAAGGTCGGCCGCTGTACCCTTC
>JAPLIW010000545.1 GCA_026388915.1 Deltaproteobacteria bacterium | reverse complement strand
AGCAGGGGAAGCGGGTCCATGAGGTAGGCGAGGGTGAGGCCCGCCAGGGAAGAGCTTAAGAAAAGAACGAGGACAAAAAACTTGACCTTCCTCCAGGAGACCTCCTTCTTCATCCCCCAACGGCTCTTCTTGCGCCCCAGGAGCGGGTCCAGGAAATCAATGGCCGCGCCCAGGGGGCAGACGTAGCCGCAGAAGAACCGGCCCACGGCGAGAGTGGCTCCGATCAGGATGAGGGACCACAGGGCCCGGCCGATCCACTCCCTGGCCGACAGAATGGCGCTCAGCCCCAAGAGAGGATCCAGTCGGAGGTAAATGTCTGCGGGCAGCCACTCGGGGAGCTTGTAGTTGGCGAAGAAAAAGAATAAGAGGGAGAAGAGGGCCAGGGAGAGGGCCTGGATGAGAGTCCTCATGCTTTCTCCTTCAAAATTTTAAGCTGCTCCGGGTCGATCTTGCCCAGCCCCCGCTGGTGGGCGGCCAGAAGGTGCTTGACCTGCCGGCCCTTGAAGTTCTGTCCGTACCAGGGGGCCACGGTGACCGCGTAGGAGTCCACCGCCACGGGGTCGGTTCCGGCAATGATCAGGTTGGGCTTGACCACTTCTCCGGGGCCGCCGGGGCCTCCGGAGACCAGGGCCCGGGTGGCATCCAGAATGGTCAATTGGGGTTTGATCACCGTGGCCAGGTCGGCGATCGCCTGGTCGATGTCATACTTGGAATGGAAGCTGTACCGGTCCCAGATCACTCCCATGAGCCCTTTGAGGCCCAGGCTGATGCCGGTGGCGGAATGAGATTTGGCCTGGGGGATGTTGATGAGAACGTCGCTTTCCAGAACTTCCCTCATAATCTCTATTCGGTCGAATATTTTTCCCTGAGGGACCTTGATTCCCCGGTAGAATTTCCTCTCTTCCAGAGCTAGGACATGAACCCCTTTGAGGGACTGGAAGGCGTCCAGCATTCCGGATCGCTCCAGGCAGAGTTCCCCTTTCCGCAGGGGATAATCGAGCACCATAACCCGCTGGGCCCCGGCCTCCAAGCAGGCCCGGGCCACTGTGACCACCACTGCGGGGTGGGTGGTGGAAGCCCGATCGGGAGGGTTGGCAAAAGACATGTTGGGCTTGAGGACCACACGCTGCCCTTTTTTCACAAAGCGGGAGATCCCTCCCAGGGCCTCGAGGGCTTTTTGGGTGGCTGCCGCCGGGTCGCCGGATATGACCGCCAGATCAATATCCTCTTTGGCCCATAACCAATCCGGTCTTGTGGCCAGGCCGATCGCCAGCCCGGCGCTCGCAGTTTTCAGAAAATTCCGTCGGGTGATCCCGCATTCCTCTTTCCCCATCACCTTTCTCTTCCTCCTCGGCAAATCAGGTTTCTGCGAATCGTAATACAGTATCCGCTCCCCTTCCAATTTTTCCTATGATTTCCATCAGCGAGAGACGAAGCATGGGGATGAGAGGGTTACTCCTCCCCTCTGCTCAGTGAAGGCACATAAAATGATAACCCACGCTGGATTGATAAAAAAGAGAAATTTCGGGGGAGAATGGTTACTTTGCTGGGGTTTCCCAAAAGGGGAGCCTATCCCTCCGGGCAACGAAGAAGGCTTGACAAAAAGCGCGGATTATAATATCAAATGCTAGCAAACGTCGGTCATTGGAAGAAGGAATGTCATCCCAGAGAACCCAAGTCCCGCTGACGAAAAAGCTGGAGGCCCTCTCCAAGATCAGCAAGGCCATCTCTTCCGATCTTTACCTGGAGGATATCCTCCGCCTCATCGTGGTGGTCACCGCGGAAGTGATGAAGTCCAAGGTCTGTTCCCTCTGGCTCATGGATGAAAGGGACAATACCCTTAAGATC
>JAPLIW010000815.1 GCA_026388915.1 Deltaproteobacteria bacterium | reverse complement strand
GAACCGGCTCTGATCGGTCAAAGCCTCGCGAAAATCGGGCTTGACCTGCAGGGGAACGACTGTTTTACCCGAGGGATTGGCCTGGAAATCCCCGACTGATCCGATGGTTTGATTCTCCCAGATGACCCGATCGCCGGATTTCAGACTGCCGGGACGGTCATATAGGACCATCACTTTATGGGGAGTAGCACAAGACGCCAGGCCCAGCAGGATGATTGTCAACAATAAGTAAGACATCTTCCTATGCATAGTTACTTCCCAGTCGATGAGTCTGGCAATTTCAAAATCCCAAGCATCAAATCCCAAATTCGCAGGGTCAAGGCCTCAAAAATTGATTTATCTCTTTCAAAAATGCTTCCGGCTGATCCATCTGGGGCACGTGCCCGGCGTCATGCAGGATGACGCTTTTTCCCCCCTTAATCCCCTTGAGGATTTCTTTTTCTTTCTCTTTCAGAACATCCTGGTCTCCGAAGAGAACCAGGGTTGGGCATTTGATTTTGGGGAACTTGGGGAACGGATCGTAGAGGGAAATGGCGATCATGGTCTTTTTCACCCATACGCCTGCCTTGGCCCGGAGCTGATTGAACCAGGCGGCCAATTCCGGAGTGGGATGGGCAAAGGTCATTTTCAGATCGGTCAGGGAGAGAGGCTGGGGATTTCCCTGGGGGTCGAAGCCGAGGGCGGAGAGGACGAGCCGTTCCATTCGCTCCCAGGGATCCCTTGCCGGGCACCCCACAAGCACGATTTTTTCCGCACGTTGAGGAAAGGCGGCCCCCAGTTCCACTGCGATCAGCGCCCCCACGGAATTTCCA
The DNA here is from genome assembly GCA_026388915.1 of Deltaproteobacteria bacterium. Taxonomy (GTDB): domain Bacteria; phylum Desulfobacterota; class SM23-61; order SM23-61; family SM23-61; genus SM23-61. The sequence continues at coordinate 1,388 of JAPLIW010000815.1, read as the reverse complement.
CAAACAATGGCCTTCGCGATCTTCATCCGGTCCATGAACTGGACCACGCTGCGGGCGTAATCCTCGATGAGAAAATTCTTGGGAGGCTTTTCCGAATCCCCATGGCCGAACATGTCCAGGGCATAAACCGAATGGCTCTGGCTCAATGGCCCGAACACCTTCTCCCAGGATTCGGCAGAGATGTTTAAACTGTGAAGCAGAATCAGGTTCTTCCCCTTGCCTCCGGCGAGATAAGCAAGCTTTCCGTCTTCGATTTGGATGAAAGATTTCTGCATTTTTCTCTCCTTTGCAATTCCAAATAAAAAAACTTAACCACAGAGGTCGCAGAGCACGCAGAGGCAAAAATGGCCAAAGGCTAAACTCCCAGGGGGCAAGGGGAAAAGTGGCCCAATTTCCAACGCTTCTCTGAAGGCCAAAACTGCCAAGGGGCTTTCATGGAATGATCTCTGCGCTCTCTGCTTCCTCCCCAGTCATCTTCTTGTCTTCATCAGCAGAGGGTATAGAAAAATAAAGTTTTTCTTCCCCCAAAATTAGAAAATAACCATAAACCGCAGAGAGCCGGGAGAACGCAGAGATGCCGAAATATATGTCAAGTGATCTATATTTATAGCCTTTAGGAAGAAAAAGCTCTGCGGTCTCTGCGTGCTCAGCGGTTCAATTCCTTTCTTCATCCCCGGCGGTGGCTAAATCTTTTTATTTTTTAAGATCCCTTCCAGATGAGGGAAAGGATCCTTCATGTGCGGGAAGGCCATGGCCTCGGCGAATTCCATGGTAAATTCGGGATAGACCGTCAGCTCGATGTACTCCACTTCGCGGGCGATCCGGTCCGCTTCCTCCCGTTTATCCCGGTTCAGCAGGGCGATCCGCGCCCCGTCCCCGGCCGCATTCCCCACGGCAACGACATTTTTCAGATCGCAGTCGGGGAACATCCCCAGGATCATGGCCCGCTCTGGATCCACATAACTGCCGAATCCTCCGGCCAGGACAACCTTGTCCAGCCGGTTCACTCCCAGCTCCTTCATCATGATCTTGGCCGCGGAGTACAGAGCGCCCTTGGCCAGCTGCACGGCCCGCACATCGGAGGTGGATACGGTAATGTCCTGTCCGATGGCTGTTTCCCCGGCCCAGGCAATGACAAACTCGTAGCCTTTTTCGATTTTGCGAAGGCGCGGGGTAGACAGGTTCCCGTTGATCCTGCCGCTCTTTTCCACCACCCCTGTCCGGAACATTTCCGCGATGACTTCGATGATGCCGGAGCCGCAGATCCCCCGGGCCTGGATCTCTTCCGGTTTGCATTCATCGCTCCATTTATCCTGCCCGATGACCCTGTATCTCACCTCCAGGGTTTCCGGGTTGATGCGCACTCTTTCGATCGCCCCGGGGGCCGC
>JAPLIW010000625.1 GCA_026388915.1 Deltaproteobacteria bacterium | reverse complement strand
TATGATGTTAGGTCTGTATAAAGCCATCTGGCCTGACTTCAACCCCAACCCTCCCTTCGGTCCCGGACAACTTCCCAGCATTCAAACGGGTCCCCTGATCAGTATGGGTCAGATCACCAACTTCAGCAAAATGTACATGGCTAATTATTACAACCATGACTTTTACCGGCAGTCGAGCTTTGAAATGTATACCCTCTTCGGGGACCCAGAGATGGCCCTTTGGACCGCAGAACCTGCTCGTTTAAAATTAGATCATCCCAAGGGAATTGGGTCTACGGGAGAACAAGATTTTGTGGTTAAGGTAACCAACGATGCCAGCGGAGATCCGGTGCCCAATGCTGTGGTCGCACTTACCCAAAACAACGCCATCGTTAGCCGCGGGCAAACCAACCCCGCAGGCCTGGCCCGCTTTACCTTAAACGCTCCGGCTTCAGGGAATTTGGATATTACGGTCACCGCTCACAATTACCGACCTTACATGGGGAAAATAGAAGTAAGCTCGGGTGGTGCCAATTTGAATCGCCTGGAACCCGGCGATGGCATAGAAAATCAGGTGGTTCATGTGGGAGGGCAGAATTTCTCGGGGAGCGAAAACGTAGATATCCAATTCGGGGGCCAGCCTATCCTAACCAAGCCCGCGTCGAGCGGCAGCTTCGGCCAAGCAGGCGTGGAAGACGTGGACATCAAGGTCCCGTCACCTTATGCGTTAGGGCCGGTCAATATCTTGGCGCGCGGGAGTAACTCCGGGCGTTATGCGGTCGATGTCTTCCAGGTACGCTCGGCCAACCCCATCGATCTCTATACCTATAGCCAGTGGGACAGCACGACCTGGCATCTGCATCCCGGGGGAAATCCGGTTTGGAACAACCCGGAGATCCAGCTCTACGACAGCAGCAACAACCCTGTCGGGTCCAACAATCTAGTCGTGGGAAATACCTATACCATCAAGGCCAAAGTCCATAACGATACGGCCTTTGATGCCAAGAACGTTAAAGTGACTTTTAAATGGTCCAATTTTGGCCTTGGCCAGCCGGACAATGTGTGGACCCCGATTGACAGTAGTCAGGATATCGATGTCCCTGCCTCCAGTGTAAGGGAGGCAGAAGTGAAGTGGGCCCCGCCCAGCACGGGCCATCTCTGCCTTTTGGTTGAGATCTATCATATTGAGGACATTAAAACGGATAACCCGGTTGCGGTTTATCTCGAGTTGCGCCAGCTCATTCCGCCGGGGCAGGAGGCAAAGACCCCGCTCTGGGGGAGCTGGGTCACGCACCCGGAGCCGCAGGTGATTCCCCCTGGGGGAAGGAGGGAGGCCTGGGCGATCTTCGATCCCGATCTGGCGGATATCAAGAGCGGGGAGGCGGAATTTGCCTTGACCGGTTTCATCAACGGCCGAGTCATCGGAGGAGTGAATTTTATCATTCGGAAATAGGGGCGAACAGAAATCCAACGCCGGCTAACGAAAAGGAGGATACCGAAATGAGAAGAAGGCCCACCTCGAAGAAGATATCCAGAATCATCCCTTCCGTTCGCGAACAGGGAAATGAGCGGTCCAGAATTTTCCTACTCCCCATCCTGATTCTCACCCTGATCGGTGGCCTTTGGGGGGTGGCTGACACCTGGGCCCAGATCACTCAGGGACCAATCGCGGAAAAGCGTCTGGACCCAACTTCCGTGGAAGCTGGCGAATGGGCAAAGGTGAATATCATCGTGAAAGGATATTCAACCTATTCTTCGGCGGTGGTGCCCTTTGATGCGGTCCTGGTGATCGATCTGTCAGGTTCAATGGGGCGGAGTGATCCCGAAAACAAACGGCTCGATGCGGCGAAACATTTCGTGAGCCTGGCCAGCGGCGGCATCCGGATCGGCGTGGTGGCTTACGCCGACCAAGCCCAGGTGGTCTCCCAACTTACGACCGATTATCCGTCGCTAAATTCAGCCATTGGCAGCCTGACCAGCACCGCGGATGGGTTGACGAATATGGCGGAGGCCATGAAAGAAGCACAAAAGATGCTCATCCAAACCGGGCAGACGGCCAACCGGTATATCATCCTGTTGTCCGACGGTTGTCCCGAACCCGACTACGAGGCCCAGGTCAATGAGATTCAGGGACCTATCCTCCGCGAGGCCGTGGATAACAGCCTGACCTACTATACCATTGGGTTTGGTTTCGCAGATATTGCCCTGCTCCAGGGTATAGCCTTGACCACGGGGGGCACCTTCCAGTCTTCGACCCCGGAAGGGCTCCAAGCAGTCTACGGGCAGATATTCCAGGTGGCGGCCCACCAACTGGTGGCCGGGCAAATGGTCTTGAAGGAGAAACTGGATTCTCGGCTCAAATTCAGGCCCGGGTCGCTCTGGGTGTCTCAAGGATTGGCCATGCCCTCTTCCGGCCAGCTCGACCATTTCTACTCCACGGGCGTATTAGAAGTCACATTGGGCCAATTGCGGAGCGGGTTTGAGCGTTCTCTTTCCTTTGAGGTCAATGCTCCCGGATGCCTATCGCCAGACGATCCGCGAGAGAGCATCGATATTCCCGTGGATCTCCTTCCCGACGCACACCTTGAATACGTGTTTGGGGCCTCGCCCGGAAGTGTTCCCGTCGAGCAGAGAATTCTGACCTGTATGCGTCCGGGATCCATTCGCATAGAGAAAGAGTTTGAGCCCATGACCTCCAAAGTCATCCTGAAGATCACCAATAACTACCCCCCCCATCCTACGCAGGACAGAAGAGTCAAAAATATTCGGGTGAAGGAGGGGCCAAGTCTGTATTTTCAACCTGATTTCACCTCGGTCACCTCCACGGTTCCCACAAGCCGGTTCATTCCTATTCCCTCGGGAGAAATAGATGTTTTGGTTTGGGAAATCCCCAGCTTGGACCCCCTGACCAAATGGGAGGCATCCTTTTTCGTCCGGTCGCGGGCCTGCCGGCCCGCCGACTTGAACCCCCTTCGGGTTGATGCCATAAAGGACCCGGAGAAGTTCATTCCCGAAGTGGAATTCATCAAACCGGACGGAGTGAGGGAAGGACGTCTCATTCCCCAGGCCTATGCCGTCCTTCCCGACATAGACGTCTGCGATGGGCGCCCGGATCTGCATGTCACTCCTGCCTTCAGCGAGCAAGACTATTTCACGCCGGAGGAGAACCCTTTCACTTATGTCATGGCCAGGGATGAAACCGAATCGGTATGGGTCGATGGAGGTTACAATGGTTTTGTCGATAATTGGAACGATGCCAGCCAGATCCAAGCCCGGCTCGAGGGAGCGAGCGAATCGGGGTTAAAGGTGAAGGTCAAGGGTCAAGGGGATCAATTTTACCATGACCAGCCCAATAGACTTTATGTGCGTGTGACCAATACCGGGAACAAAGCAAGTCCGGCGATTCATTTAGGCATACGATTGGAGATTAGGAATAATCAAGCGAATTCCTGGGACCGAATTGCTGAATCAAACATACCCGCCATCCAGGTCTTACCTGCTGTTAATAGAGTCTTCGTCGTGTTCAATATACCCCCCGGCACGATGACGCCTGAATACCTCCGCGATTATGGCCTTTCTCTAAAACAGCTCCTGGATCTCCTGAGGCAGAGCAATCCATCCCTCTTTACGAGTATCAATTCGTATCTCCTTCTCTATCCCCAGACGCGGAGGACGCTGGAGTCGCTGGGTCCAATACTTCCATCGCAATTGAGTGCCAATCTTTCTCCGGCACTGGCTGCTGAAGTTCAAAACTACCTTTCCAATAACCCAAGTTTCCTTGCCAGTTGGGTAAGGAAAGTTGCCAAGCTGAGGATCCAGCTGCGAAGTGCGCCCGGGGAGAAGCATACCAACAACAATGAGACTACGGAGTTGATCATCGTCAAGTAAGGGAGTGGGTTTTAGGGGGTGTTTTATGCAAAAAGGGTGGCTTGCCGTTCTGTTGGCTCTTATCTTCGGGTCTGTTGCTCCCGGATACGCTCAGCAAGAGGCCAAGCCAGATCCTAAAGAGATCCTCAAGGCGGTGGTGAAAATACGGGCCATCGTTCCCGACTATGCGCGGTCCGCCAAGACTTTAGGGACGGAGCGGGAAGGAAGCGGGGTGGTGATCGATTCCCGGGGACACATCCTGACCATCGGTTATTTGATTATGGAGGCGGAGACCCTCGAAGTGGTCGGACCGGATGGAAAAGCCGTCCCCGCCCAATCGACCGCGTATGACCACAGGACCGGATTCGGTATTTTGAAGACGGACAAACCTCTGGAAGTGAAGCCCATGGAGTTGGGCAAGTCTTCGGAAGTCAAAGAGGGGGACCCGGTCCTGGTTGCGACCCACGGCGGGGAAGACGGAGCCATGGGGGCCCGGGTGATTTCCCGGAAGGAATTCGCCGGCTACTGGGAATATCTTCTGGACGACGCCATATTTACCGCTCCGCCCCATACCAACTTCGGGGGAGCAGCGCTGATCGACCACCAGGGAAAACTGGTGGGGATCGGGTCGCTCTTCACCCAGATCGCCATTGCCGGTTTAGGGGCGATTCCCGGGAACATGTTTGTCCCCATCGATTATCTGAAGCCCATCCTTTCCGAGTTGATTGACAAAGGTAAAACGTCTGAACCTCCCCAGCCCTGGTTGGGGGTGAATGTGGATGAAACCCATGGACGGATCTTCGTTACCCGGGTTACTCCGGAAAGCCCGGCGGAAAAAGCCGGCCTTAAAATGGGGGATATCATCCTTACCGTGAATAAGAAAGAAATCAGCGGGCTCGCGGATTTTTACCGGCAGATCTGGGCCCTGGGAAAGGCAGGGGTCGAAGTTCCCCTCAGCATCCTCCAGGGGATCCAAATTCGGGATATCACCGTGAAGTCGGCAGACCGGACGCAGTACTACCGGCTCAAGCCGCAGAAGAGGATATAAACAGGGCGCAGGAGGCAGCAGGCTTCCCTATTTCTTTTTTTCTTCTTCCTCGATCCTGGCCAGTGCCCGCAGTCCCAGAGCCAGCGTGGGGGTTCCGCCGGGGATCATGGCCGACTCGACGGCCTCCAGCAGTTCGCGCTTGGTAGCCCCAAGGCGCAGGGCTCTCTTGCAGTGGTGGTAAACCGCGTCCTCGAGTCCTCGGTAGGCCAGGATTCCGATGGCGATGAACTCTCGAATTTTCGCGGGGAGAGCCTTCCCATCCGTCAGCCCCCGTTCATAGAGGTTGTTGTACGCCTCCATGAAGCCCACATCCTTTTCGGTCAGGTAGAGCCAGGGGCCGAGCATGTACCCTCTGGCTTTCTGCATCTTTTTGATGAGTTCCTTTTTCTTTTTTTCGTCAACTTTCCCGGCCATCGGAGTTCTCCTTCGGTGATGGAATGGATTCAACTTCCCAGCTTTATTAGCCTGCCTCCCGCAGGCATTTCAGGCAAAAATCAACCTCCTCGCGGGTGTTGTAGTGGGCCAGGCCGGCCCGGACGACGCCTCCGGTCTTTTCCAGCCCCAGACGCTCGGTGACGGCAATGGCGTAAAAATTCCCGGCCCATACGTAAACCCCTTGGCGGGCCAGTTTTTCGGCAACTTCCCGGGGAGTGCGACCGGCCAGGGTGAAAGCTGCGGTGGGGGTCCGTTCATGGAAACGGTAGGGGTCCTGGATGCCATAAAAGGTCAGTCCGGGGATAGACAGGAGACCGCGTACGAAATGCTCGAATAGGTTTCTCTCATACAACTGAATGACGGCCATGGCCTGTTTCAGCTTCCTTCTTCTCCCCTGGAAACCGGGCAAATCTTCGGCCAAGGAGGAGCCGAACTTTTCTCCGATTTCAGCCAGGTAGTCAACGGCCGCAAGAACCCCAGCCTGGGCTTCATGGTTCTGCGTCCCGGTCTCGAATTTATCCGGCGGCCGGTTGCCTGCGGGGCGGACCTTGTAAGCGGGGAGCCTGTCCAGCAGGTCCTCCCGCCCCCATACCACTCCGCCGTGGGGGCCGAAGAACTTGTAGGCCGAGCAGACCAGAAAGTCGCAGCCGAGGGCCTGGACATCGATGGGACCGTGGGGGGCGTAATGCACGGCATCCACCCAGAGCCAGGCGCCCACGGAATGAGCCATTTCCGCTATTTTCGCGATGGGGTTGATGGTGCCGACACAGTTGGAAGCATACCCGACGGCTACCACACGGGTCCGGGGGCTCAGAGCTCTTTCCAGTTCATCCATCCTCAGGGTGCAGTCCGATGGATCGAAATCCACCTCTCTTAAGATGACCCCCTTTTCTGCCAGGGCCTGCCAGGGAGCGCGGTTGGCGTCATGGTCTAAACAAGTGATGATGATTTCGTCTCCCGCATTCAGTTCCTGGGCCATGGAACGGCTGAATTGAAAGGTCAGAGTGGTCATGTTCGGGCCCATCACGATTTCCCGTGCCGACCGGGCATTCAGGAAATCCGCCATGGCCTCATGGGCGGCCGCCAAAACGGCATCACTCTCCCGGCTGGTGCGGAAGGCCCCTCCGTGATTGGCATTGGTGCAGGCCAGGTAATGAGAGACGGCGTCAATGACCCTCCGCGGAACCTGGGTTCCGCCCGGCCCGTCGAAGAAGACCGGCGAACGGCTGGAATCCTTTAAGGATAAAGCCGGAAACTGGCCTCGTACCGCAGATAGATCTATCGTTGGCATGTATTCATCTCCCGTAGAGCAAGGGGTCTAAACCCGAATATCGAATGACGGAACTCGGATTTCTAATTACGTTCCCGTTCTACCCCCATGAAAGGAAAACCTCCGGTGATTATCCGGAGTTCGCAATGGGGGTGTCAAGGGGAAAAAGACACTTGCCCACCCCCAGTTTTTGAGGAAGGAACCCATGGTTGATAAAAACCCGGAAGAGAGAGGGGGTAGCCCATGGGGTTCAGGCTGAAGGAATTCGGATCATCATCCTAAGGCGGTGATTCTTTCATTGGGTCGGGCCTGTCCCGGGGAGATTCGCAAGGGGAGATGGTTTAGCCCAGTCTTGCCTCTGGAGCTATTTTCTCGCAGGCCTCTCTTTGCGGAGGATAGGCGGGAAGGTGATCGGAAAACTATGATCCCGCCGAGCCTGATGATCCGAATTCCTTCACCCTGAACCCCAACGAGAACAAAAAAACTGGGGATGGGCAAGGGAAAAGGCATGGATGGCCCGATATTTTAGTTGATGGTCGGGGTCGATTCCAATAATATTTAAAGGATAGAGGCGACTCGCCTCGTCGCGCCATCAGCGGATTATGGAATGGAGCGAGAAAGGAATCGAAGGGGATGGAAGAGTTCGAGAAAATTTTAATCCTGGAAAATGAAATCGAAGCGCGGCTGCTCGATTCGGTGCTCAACGAACGGAACATCCCCCACCGGATCCGGAGCTATTACGATTCCGCCTATGACGGGATCTTTCAGACCCAGAAAGGGTGGGGGGTTGTTTTGGCCCCTCCCCAATACCAGGAAGAGATCGAGGCGATTTATCAGGACTTGCCCCTTGAGGAAGGCGGGGGGGAAGAAAGAAATAAGGATGAAAGATGATCTGCCATTGCATGCGGAAAGGTGACCATGAAGCAGATTGAGACGATTCGAGGAGCGAGGACCATCGTAGAAACATGCGCCGGGGTAAAGGCCGGAGAGAACGTCTTGATTATAACGGACACAAACATGGTGAAAATCGCCGAAGTCCTCGCCATGGCGGTGAAAGAAAGGGACGCGGAGCCGATCCTGGCCATCATGATCCCCCGCAAGGGACACAGCGAAGAACCCCCGGCCTGCCTGGCGGAGGCCATGAAGAAGGCTGACGTAGTCCTGACTCCGGTCAGCACGTCCATTACGCACACGAAGGCCATGAAAGAAGCTGCGGCTGCAGGCTCGCGGGCCATCGTCATGACCGCCTTTACCGAGGACCTCTTGATCCGGGGGGGAATTCAGGCGGATTTCCAGAAACAGAAGCCCATTTGTCTGGAGGTGGCCAGGCGTTTCAAGGAAGCAGAATTGGTCAAGCTGACCACCCCTGGTGGGACCTTTCTTACGATGCGCAAGGAAGGCAGAAGGGGCAATGCCCTCTATTGTCTGGTGGGGCCAGGCGAGTTTTCCACGGTGCCGACCATCGAGGCCAATTTTTCCCCCCTGGAGGGAACGGCCGAGGGGACTCTTGTGGCGGATGCCAGCATTCCCTACCTGGGTATCGGGATCCTGAAGGAGCCGGTAAAATGTAAAGTGGAAAAGGGATTCATCGTCGGGATCGAAGGCGGTTTCCAGGCGGATGTGCTGAGGAACGACCTGGAGTCCCGAAAAGACCCCAACAGTTACAACATAGCCGAATTGGGAGTGGGGCTGAACCCCGAATCCCGGATGACCGGGATCATGCTGGATGACGAAGGGGTCCTGGGCTCGGTTCACATCGGCATCGGGTCCAACATCACCCTGGGCGGGAACATCAAGGCCGCCATCCATTATGACCTTCTCATGTGGAAGGCCACCTTAGAACTCGATGGAAAGGTGATTCTAGAGGGGGGCGAATTAAAGATTTAGGGTTGCAGATTGCGTATTCGGCCTTAAAACACCCAAATTTTTCCGGTTGACATCGATCGGGAAACCAATCGCTGAAATCCCCCCCAACCCCCCTTTGCAAAGGGGGGCAGGGGGGATTTCTGGGAAATATTTCAGAAGGCAAAACAGCTACCTTTTTTCCATCAGCTAAAGCGTTACCGGATTTCAAGGTTCCGATTGTTAATTTGTTTTGGGTGGATGAACCTGGGGGCTTCCGGCCAGTGCACTTTGGATGAAGGGGGTGATATATGCCAATAAAAGGAAAATTCCATATTTGGACCCTGGCGGGAATCTGCTTGGCAATCTCTTTCGTTCCACTTCATGAATTAATGGCCAAGCAACCCGCCTCTGCCGCGGCTGCATCTGCAGAACTGCTTCAAGTCAAAATCCAGCGTCTGACCCTCGACCCGTCGAGCAACCAGCCAGTAGTCTTCCTCACGGATCTTCAGGAGGATCGGGCCCTTCTGATCTGGATCGGACCCTGCGAAGCCAACGCCATGAATGCCGAAATGGAAGGAACCAAACAGCCCCGTCCCCAGACCCACGACCTTCTGCAGGGGATCATCCAGAAGATGAAGGCAAGGATCCAGAAAATTGTCATCACTCATTCCAAAGACGGGATTTACTTTGCGAATCTTGTCCTGGAACGGGAAGGCAAAGTCATCGAAATCGACGCCCGTCCCAGCGACTCCCTGGTCCTGGCCTTGAAGGCCAAGGCCCCGGTCTTCGTGGCCAGTAATATGTTTCAGGAAATGTCGGTTTCCCTGAAAGAGGAGAGGGGGGGCGAAGCTCAGTATGGAATCACCGCGCAGGAGTTGACTTCTTCCCTGGCCCAGTCTTTTTCCTTCAAGTCAACCCGGGGAGTCCTGGTCTCCGACGTTCGCGCCGGGAGCCCTGCCGAAAAAGACGGTCTTCAGCGGGGAGATATTATCGCCGAGATCGGAGGAGAAGCAACTCCAGACGTTAAAAGTTTGAGAGCCGCTCTGAAGAAGATGAAAGAGCCGATCAAGGCCAGGATTTTCCGAAAGGGAGAGTTCATGCCCCTGACGTTACATGGGAAAGGGGAAAGCCGATGAAGATTCAAACCCGTTGCCTGCCCGAACCCAAGAAAGCTGAAGGGGTCAGCCGTGAAACCCGATGATTATACGATGGAGCTGGGTCCCATGGGCCCGATCGGCGAAGGGGCCGCGCTGATGCTGCGGGTCAACCGGAACTGCCCCTGGAACCAATGCCTCTTCTGCTCGGTTTACAAGCAGAGCAGATTTTCAGCCCGTTCGGTAGAAGAAATCAAAGGGGACATTGACACGGCGCGCAGGATTGGAGACCTACTTGAAGGCAAATCCCGGGAAATGGGTCTGAACGGCTGGATCCAGCAGGAAGTCATCGAGAAAGTCATTCGTGAACAACCGGAGATATTCGGGGATTACCCGACCCGAGTAACCCAGGAACAGCGGCGGGCGCTGCGCTGTCTCAGCAACGTGGCCGGCTGGTATATGTACGGGGCGCGCCGGGTCTTCTTGCAGGACGCCAACGCCCTTTTCCTGAAGGCAGGCGACCTGGTCGAGGTCCTAAGATACCTGAAAGGCGCATTCCCGACGGTGGATACGGTTACCTGCTACGCCCGGGCCAAGACCTGCGCCCAAAGAACTCCTGAAGAATTAAAGGAGCTGCATGAAGCCGGCCTCTCCTGGTGCCTTGTAGGGATCGAGTCGGGTTGTGATCGAGTGCTCGATTCCATGAAAAAGGGGGCCACGAAAGGGGACCACATCTCCGGAGGGCAGAAGCTCATGGCTTCGGGGATCAAAATGGCTGCTTTCGTGATGCCCGGCCTGGCGGGAGGGGATCGGGAAATGTCCGCCAGACACATATTAGATACCCTGGACGTCCTCAATGAGATTCGGCCAACCGAGATACGCGTGCGCAGCTTGGCCGTTCTGGAGAGTGCCCCCCTCCGGGGAAAATGGGAGGCCGGAGAATTTCTTCCTCCGAGCGAAGAACAGATGGTGGATGAATTGAAAGGACTCATCGAAGGAGTCAACTTCGACTGTACCTTCGAAACCCTCCAGATGACCAACCTGTTTACTTTCAAAGGACAACTTCCGGCAAGGAGGAATACCTTCCTCGACGCCATTTCCGATTACCAGGCCCTTTCCCCGCTGGAGCGAGCCCGGTACCTGCTGAACCGCTATATTCATGGCGGCTACCTGGATTTCGTCCAGTCCTGGGACTGCCCGGACCCCACCCTCCAGAAGAAAATCGGGGAGGCGGAGAAAAGCCTGGAAGAAGAATCCCCCGAAGCCCTGGGAAAGGTGGAAAGGGTCTTATGGGCCGTAAAATCAAAAGGCATTCCGTGAAATCCATTCCTTGAAGAGAGAGCATGGAACCGAAATCTTCATCGCGGAAAGGCCACTTCCCATTGGGAATCCGCCCGCTGGATCCGGCCGACCGCTCAGCAATCGAAGAGATGGTCGTCTCCTCCGGCAAATTCAACGCCGAGGAAATCGCCACGGCTCTAGAATTGGTGGATGAGGCCCTGGAAAAAGGAGAGGCCAGCGGATACTTCTTCGCCGTCCTGGAGGAAGAAGGGCAGAAGTCCTCCGTACACGGGTACGCCTGCTACGGCCCGACCCCCCTCACCCAGGGGGTTTATGATCTCTACTGGATCGTGGTAGGTCCTTCGGCCCAGCGAAAGGGGTACGGAAGGCGCCTGCTGGAATTTGTGGAAAAGGATGTAGTCAGGAGGGGAGGGCGAATGGTCCTCATCGAGACTTCATCCCAGGAGAGCTATGGGGGAACGGTGGGTTTTTATCACCGGGCCGGTTATGCGCTAGTGGCGCGCATCAAGAATTTCTACCGCGCGGGAGATGACAAACTCATTTTTTCCAAGGACCTAATTCCGCCCTGAAGGAGAACGGAAGGGGAAATGGTCTACTCAGGCTGGAAACAACTCACTCAGAATTGTTCGGCGAAGGGGGAGGGCCGGTTTCCCATTCCCGCCTATTCCGAGTTCATGCCCCCGCCCCGTTTCGGATGCCGCCCGTATCGGGGGATTCTCGATCGACTGTTCTTTTCCGAAGAGGACCCGGCTGGATGGCCGGTGACCGAATTGGAGGAGGCTCTGGAGATCCGGCCCGGAATGGAGAACATCGCCCAGCAAGTCTTGACCGCTTTGCTTCATCTTGCCAAGGGCGAACCGGCGGAGGGTCTGGCGAGGAACAAATTAGCCAATAATCCCTACTGGCCGCCTGATCTGGCTGAGAGGTCGGGACAATTGAAACAGGAGAGATTTGTTATCATCCTCCCCCTGGCCCTCTCGCGCACCCAGGATGATAAGGGGAGGGTTCGCTGGACCTTCTTCGGAGGCAGCGAGCAGGGGCCCTCCCGCCCCTTCTGGAAAGGGTTCTTTGATTCCGCGGGAAAAGAGATTTCACCGGAAAAAACCGCGGCCTTCATGGGAAATCTCTTGGGCAAAGTCTACGGCGAACCCGCAGAGACCCTGAAGGATCTCTTCCAGGCAGGCTTTCGCCTGCTTGCCCTGAAGGAAGATGGCCAAAGGGATCTTCTCCCCTCCTGGGCGGCTTCTTTCCTTTGGAGTTCGGGTATGCCTCTGGCCGGGATGAAATACCTTCTGAGCTTTGAGCCCTTCAGCCAATTGCCGCCGGAAGTCAGAGAGGCCTACCTGGCGGAGAAACTGCACCTCCTGCCTTTCCCCGGCAGCCTCCTGTTCTGGGGAGTCCCCGGCTATCGGCAACTTCAAAATGAATTACCCCTGGCCGGCCAGGTCCCCCTCCTGCAAGCCGTGGAGCGCCACGAAGCCCCCCGTGGCCTGCGGGTCCCCCAATCGGGCTGGATCTACGAAGCCCACCCCGACCGTCCTCTGCCCCCCAGCGAATACGGCCCCATCCGCGGTACCTTCAAGCGGACCCATCGCTGGGCCCGGGTTCACCGCCATGAGAACGAGCTCGAAGTCACTACCCGGGAAGATAAAATCCTCCATGTTCTCTTCAGCACCCAGCCCACCGATTTGGACCTGTACGGGAAACCCATGGCCCAGAACTCCCAAGTCTGGAGTCAGGACTTTCGCCTCCTCCTGAATGGGCCCACAGCCAGCCGGGTGGAGATACAGGCAGCCATGCAAACGATTAAACAGGGGGGGCTCTTCGGCTACCGGTTCTTCTACCCCCCCATGAGGGTGGGAGAGCATCAAGTCATCTGGCACCGGCCGCTGGTAGCATGCCTTTCTCAGGAGGAAAAAGCACCTTCCGTCCTCTTCGATGCTCCTCTCGGGTACATGACTGCCTATCCCGCCGGAAATATCGACCTGAACCATCCGGTCGAACTCTGGCCACGGATGCTGAACCGGGAGATCCAGCAGACCCTTTTGGAGTTGCCCAAAGAACATCCGCATGAATCCCATGCCATTCATAGGATCACCAACCTCCTGGCGGCCCGGAGGCTGTTCGGAAGGAGCCGAATCCCGCGATCTTTCGCCCGCCAGCTCTTGCGCCTGCCCCGTGATAAACGGCTCGAAGATTGGCTCGAATCCCTGCCCGTGGCCGTGGGAAATGGACCGCAGGGGAAGAAACTGATGGATCAGCTTCGAGGGGTTGTGGAACCGAAAAGGAATCCCCTCCCGCAGAGAAGGGGAGAGAATCCACCGCCTTCTTTGACTTATGAACACACTGCCCTGCGGGATTTCGAGATCCGGTATTGGAAGGACATGGTGGCCCTGTCCACGGGAAGGTACATCAACCAAGCCAATTCCGACTGCATCCTGGACCCCATCACCCAGAGCAAGCTCAAACATCACCACCGCGACTTGGAAGGTCTCGGCGATTTTCTCCTCTCCTATTACCGGAGAGTGGTTACCGCGCATGGGCTGAAAGGGAAGGCTCAGGTGGGGGACCTGCCCTTCAAGTGGCAGACCGTTTTTGACTTTGAATGGTGGGGAGGCTGGAAGGCCAACCAGGAAGGGCGCGCGGCAGAGCGGAATCTGATGGTCGTCATCCCGGGCCGTGACCGGCGCCGGGCAGTCATCATGGCCGACCACTACGAGACCGCGTACATGGAGAACGTTTATTACCACGATCAGGGAGGGAGCGGGGCCCGCCTTTCGGCCGCGGGAGCCGACGACAACCATTCGGCCACCGCCGCCTTGATGCGCGCCGCGCCCATCTTTTGTGAGCGGAGCCGGAAAGGATTGCTGGGCTGTGACGTCTGGCTAGTTCATCTGACGGGGGAAGAATTTCCTGCGGATTGCCTGGGTGCGCGGCATCTATGCCAGCAGCTCGTGGAAGGGATGCTGAAATTACGGCTCGCCGATGGAAAGTGGGATGACCTTTCCAAAGTCAGGGTGCAGGGCGTATTCGTCCTTGACATGATCGCCCACAACAACGATCATGACCGGGATGTATTTCAGATATCGCCGGGAACCGGAGACGAAGCTCTCTGGCTGGCCTACCAGGCCCATCTGGCCAATGAAGCCTGGAATGCCTCGACCCCCATCTGGAATCGGCATCCTTCCCGGCGCGGCTGCGGGCGCGGACGGAGGATTCAAAACAAAGAATCCATCCCCCCCCTCGCCCTCCGTCCCCAACTTGAAGGCCAGATCCGACTCCCCCGCGATCCCCGGAGCACCCTCTATAACACCGATGGGCAGATCTTCTCCGATTCCGGGATCCCCGTGGTCCTCTTTATGGAGAATTATGACCTCCACCGCCAGGGATACCACGATACTCACGACACCATGGAAAACATCGATCTCGATTACGGGTCAGCGCTGGCTGCCATCGCCATCGAAGCCGTCGCCCGGGCCGCCAGCGAAAAGCCCTTTCGCCACCGCCGGGAGCAGAAATAGAGCCGTCCAAGCCCTTCCCTTCTGTAACCTATTTTTCAGCAGTCAGAGCGATCCTTTCCACTTTGTCCAGGTCCCTTTTAT
>JAPLIW010000863.1 GCA_026388915.1 Deltaproteobacteria bacterium | reverse complement strand
CGTCCTTTTAGCAAATCAGAAGGAGAAGATCATGAAGAATCGAGAGAAACTTCTGGATGAAGTCTTTGAGCTGGCTTTGCAGAACGACATGACCTATTTTGGCTGAACCCAGTCCGTTCTTGCGGCTCTGCAAGAAAAGCTCGGTGTGGGAAGCCAAGAGGTCTTTAAGGCCGGCAGTGCATTGGCCGGCGGAGTGGCTCGGATGGGGGAAACCTGCGGGGCGCTCACCGGGGCCATCATGGCAGTGTGCTGCCTGGTGGGGCGGGAAAAGCTGGAGGACCGGAAACAATATGGGAAGGCCATGGAAGAAGCCAGGCAGGTCTGCAACCTTTTCCGGGATCGAATCGGCCACACCCTCTGCGAGAAGATTCACAAGATCCGCTACGGAAAGGTGTATCGCCTGATTGACCCGAAAGAGCGGGAAGCCTTTCACCATAAGGGCGGCCACAGCCGGACGGGATGTCCGGAGGTTTGCGGGGTTGCGGCCCGGGTTGCCGCCGAGGTCATCATGGATCTTCAAAAGAAATCTTCAAAAGAGAAACCCGGAAGGATTTCCGCATTGAAACCAACAAGCAAGGCGAAAGCCGGGAGGTAAGTCAGGATGGCAGATCTGAAAACGTACCGGGAATACGGGGAGGAGCTGGAAAGGCGATTACGTTTGAAGACCTTTCCTCTTGCGATCAAGATGTTGGAGAGCGAAAAGGAAATTCCCGAGGGGGCCAAAAGGCCGCTGAAAGATTTCGGCCATCATTTCTCCCTCTGCCAGGTTTTCCAGATGTCCCGCCGGAATGGAACCCTCATGGCCATGGTGAAAGAAGACCATTGGTGTTTCGAGCCGGTGGTGGGATACGGGCTGGGAGAGCCCCCGGATTATTTTATGCAGGGTCACAACCGGTATCCGAAAGACGTGGCCACCCTGGAGGCGGGAAAACACTACGCGGATGAATTTCCCCGGTTGAAGGTCGGGAAGTATGTCGGAATGGCCTCTGCTCCATTAAAATCCACCAATTTCGAACCCGATGTGGTGATGGTCTATTGTGACGCCTCTCAACTTTGCCTGCTGCTTCTGGGGAGAGAATACAGAGACGGGTACAACCTGAAATGTGAGATTTCCGGCCATGCCGCATGCGTGTACGGCGTCGTTCCGGCGATCGAGACCGGGGAATGCCAGGTCGCCGTCCCCTGCCGGGGCGATCACTACCGGGCCATGGCCGGGGACGAGGAGATGATCTTCACCGTCCCCCGGGGGAAGTTGGATGATCTGATGATCGGCCTCCGGGCCATCGAGAAGACGGGCTCCAAGCTGCCCGTCGGCTATTCGTTCCTTCCCGAACATCCCCTCCCGGAGAGCTACAAGAAAATCGGCCAGATGATGGGGTATATCAAATAAACGAACTTAACCGCAGCGCGGCAGGGCCGCAACCAAAAGGAATCACCCCCTCCCTCCCCTCCCCCCTCGAGGGGGAGGGTTGGGGTGGGGGGGATGCTTTTTGCTTAACAAATTTTAAAGATTTTACACAACAGTAGTAGAGGTCGCAGAGCACGCAAAAAATAAAAAGAAGGAATATTGGAATAATGGAAGGATGGAATAAGGGGTTGGAAAATGAACGACAAGAACTCAACATTCCAATATTCCATTAACCCATTATTCCATCAGCAATATCCCCTTGGCAGGGAGGGTACGAGATGAGGAAGCTGGCGGCTTTGATTTTGATCGTTGGGATTTGGGCGGGTCTGGCGTCGGGCTGCACCTGGGCCTGGTCGAAGGAAACTATCGTTCGGTGCCCAAAATGTTCGACCGTCTTTGCGGTTGATGATGCGGATATCCGCCTGAAGCAATTAAGGGAATAAGGGTGTAAGAATTCTATAGCCGACAGATGAGGAGGGGACGATGAGTAACTCCGAGTGGCTGAAACTGAATGAAGTTCCGTGGCAACCCTTCGGCGGGAAGACCAGGGAGATCTTCCGCAAAAGCCTTTCGGCAACGGCTTTTCCATCCGGGTTCAAGGCCAGTCTCACCCTGGCCAAGC
>JAPLIW010000872.1 GCA_026388915.1 Deltaproteobacteria bacterium | reverse complement strand
AGCTCTTTAACCCAAAGCTACGGCTTCGATTTCGATCTGGGATTTGCGGGGAAGCTCTTTCACCCCGATGCAGGTGCGGGCGGGAGGTTCTTCGGGAAAATATTCCCGGTAGATTTGGTTCATCTCCTCGAAGCGGGACATATCGGTCAGGAAAACGGTTGTTTTTACGATCTGGGCGAGAGAGGCTCCCGCCGCCTCCACGATTCCCTTCAAACTGTCGAGGACGAATCTCGTTTGAACGGCAAAATCCTCGGAAACGACCTGCCGGGTCTTTGAATCCACGGGAACCTGCCCGGAAATAAAGATGAAGCCGCCCGCTTTTACGGCCTGAGAAAGGGGGGAGGGGGACAGGAATCCCTTTTCAGTTCGGATCACCGTTTTTTTCATCTTGACCTCCATCGGTTTCCTGGACCGGTTTGCTGAGTCGCCCGGCGCAAACGGATACGCCACGCGCGGAGAGGATTCGGATGTGATTCGCCGGCGAAGAGGAATTAGGAAGCCACGCAGTATTCCCGGATCACGTCCATGTCTACTTCCAGTCCGAGGCCGGGGCCGGGCGGCAGATAAAAGTATCCCCTTTCAAACCGGGGGGCCTGCTTGAAGACGCTGGCTTCGAGGGTGACGTAAAGGTATTCCACCCAGTCGGCGACCGGCGAAGAGGCGACCAGATGGGCGGTGGCCAGGAGGCCGGGGCCGAAATAAGGAGAGTGGGGATTGACTCTCACGTTGTGGGCTTCGGCCAGGGCGGCGACTTTGCGCCATTCGCTGATTCCGCCCACTTTGATGACGCTCGGCTGGGCATAAGTGACAGCCCGGGATTCGAACATTTCTCTGAAAGGGTAGACGGTCTGCGCATTTTCCCCGGCAGCGATCGGAATTCCGCTCATCCGGCCCAGGTGAGCCAGGCTTCTGAAATCCTCCGGGGGCCAGATGGGTTCCTCCAGCCAATAGAGGCCATAAGGGGCGAGCTGCCGGGCCATCTCCAGGGCCTGTCCCGGGTCCCAGGCGCAGTTCACATCCAGGGTGATCCTGAAATTTTCTCCCACCCCCTTCCTCGCGACAGCCACACTTTCCAAGTCTGTTTGATGGAGCTTGATCAGGCCGTAGCCGGAACGGATAGCATGTAGGGCAGCGGCTTGGAGGTGTTCCATATCCTTGTATTTCACCAGGCTGGCGTAGGCCGGAACTTTCTCCGCATCCGTCCCTCCCAGGAGGCGATAGAGGGGCAGGCCGGCTGACTTGGCGGCGATATCCCAAAGGGCGATGTCCACGCCGCTCAGGGCGAACATGGTTATGCCCGACCGGCCGAGAAAATGGGTTTGACGGTGCATCCGGTCCATCAAGGCGGAGATGGAAGCGGGGTCGGCTCCGATCAGCATGGGCCTCAAAAGATGCTTGATGACCGAGAAAACGGCGTGAGGGGCGAAATATCCGAAGGCCTCCCCGAATCCGGTCATCCCGTCATCGGTGGTTATGGAGACGAGAACCTGGTTGAAGTTTCCCCATACCCAGGGAGCGGGAAAATCCTTCTCTTTTATGGGGATGGCCAGAAGGTAAGGCTGAACGTCAACGATCTTCATAGTCAATCCTCCTTCGGTTCGAATATACAAAATGAGAGACCCGCTTTCAAGCCCTGAGCCGCTCCAGAGAATCCGGCGCACCAGGGGGGAAAAGAAACGGATGGGCTCTTGGGGGGGAAATCTGGAGTCCTTTTTCCCTTCATTTCATGGTCAGCCAGTTAAGCAGACCGAGAATGAAATCCGGCAGGGACCATTATAACCAAATTGATATATTTAATGAACCGCCGCCTGAAGGGGGGTTTCTGGGGGTTAGAACAGCATTTTTGACCCTGAAACCATCCTTCTGAGGAGACATCGGGAGATAGGGGGATGTTCGTGTCGATAATGTTTTTGGGGATGTATGCTCTGTCTTGCCATCATGCCGACGGCTTGAATGCCGGTCAATTCTCACGTTCTGCTTTTCCGCTTTTTCAGACCTGCCAGCAGTAGGGAGATCAACCCCAGCAGGATTTCATCGGCAAAGGGGATGAAGTCCGGGATGATCAGGTCGGCGATGAAGAGGACCAGGGCAAGCGCCAGCAGTTTCGGATAGCGAAGTCGGGCGGCGTATTGCAGGATACGATCACGAAGCATATCTCTTGAATTTTACCACCTGCGGTCAGATTCACCTATAACGGACCAGGCTTTTCCCGGGACCGAACGTGGGAAAAGTAGACCCTTCGGGGCAGCCCGGCGCAGGGGCGGTTCGCGAACCGCCCCTACATTATTCATCCGGGTTTAACCGTGTTCATCCGCGTCCCATTCGGTCTTTGGTCTTTAAGTCTTTGGCAAATATAAAATCTGTGTTTATCTGTGTTCATCTGTGTCCTGATCAAAATTTTTTGGATGTGGCTTTGCCGCGCTAAGTTTATCTGTGTCCCATCAGGTTTTATTTCCGGGGCTTGGCGGCGGCGAGCTCCCGCAGCTTGGCTCCGATCCGCTCTCGGTCGGAATTGGAGAGGGCTTTGTTTCTCAGGGCTTGCACGTAGACGGCCGAAGCCCTTTCCGCTTTTCCCTGCCGCTGGTAGATCTCTCCCAGCATCAAATAGGCATCGCCATTGCTCGGCTGGCGGGAAATGGTTTCCTGGAGGGCCTGGATGGCCTTGGTTTGATCTCCCTTCTCGCCCAGATAAGAAGCCAGCGCATTCCCGTACTTTGGAATATCAGGGCGGAGCTCGTTTGCCTTCCGGACATACTGGATTCCCTCCTCCGGCCGATCCTTCATCAGCAAAACTCCGAGGTTGTAGGCCGCCTCGGCCATCTGGGGGTCGGCCTTCAGCGCCGCCCGCAGGTGCTTTTCCGCATCCGCCAAATTCTTCTGCTCCGCCTTCAAAAGCCCCATGTTGAAGTTCGCCTCTGCGCTCCCTGCATCCACCTCCAGGGCCTTGCGCAGGAAGCTCTCCGCTTTTTCCTGGTTTCCCATGCGGGCCTGTACTATGGAGGCATTCACCAACGCCGGAATGCTTCTCGGCTCCAATTTCAAAGCCGTCTCATAAGCCCCCATGGCCAGGGTTAAATCCCCTCGGTTGAGGTGATAATTTCCCAGGTTGTAATGGGAAGACCACTGATCCGGCTGGGACATAAGGGAGGCCAGATATTCCCCCGTGGCTCTTTCCAACTTCTTCTGGTCCTCTTGATTGAGAGTCAGGCCCGGAAACTGGGAAAGGGCCATGGCCGCATTCACCCGCACCAGCCGATAATCATCCCCCGCGGCCTCGAAAAGCGCGTCGCGGACCTGCGGTGTTGAATAGGAAGCCAGGGCCGCTGCCGCGGCGGAACGAACCAAGGGCGACGGGTCCTTGAGGACCTGGAGGATAGGCGGCCCTTTTTCCCCTTTTGGGCAGGCCTGGAGGAGACGGATCAGCGATGTGGCCACAACCTCGTCCCGGTTCTTGGCGGTAATGTACCGGAGCATCTCCGGCAAGCGCGACCAGTCCCTCTTGCGGGCGGCGTCGATCAGGCCGGTGCGATAAAGAAGAGGAGCCTGGTAATCGCGGTTGCGCCGTTTGCGGACCCAGTCGTCGGCCCATTGTGCGTCCCGGTCCTTGTGGCAGAGGTTGCAAGCGTTGGGGGATTGGAGAAGCACCGTCGCCGTTGGCGCAGGGGGGAGCATGGAGTGGTCGCTGCGGCGCATGAAGGCGAACTCGGTCATGGGCATGTGGCAGGATACGCATTTATTGCCCGCGCCCTCCGCCTTATGATTCGTGTGCGCCGGAGCATTCTTGACCCGCTCCGCGTGGCAGGGC
>JAPLIW010000447.1 GCA_026388915.1 Deltaproteobacteria bacterium | reverse complement strand
ATCGAATCCTCCGCATCCGTGGGGGCGATCCGGAAGAAATACTTCAAACCACGCTCGGTCAGTGCTGCGGAGGAGGACTCGGCGCAGACGAAGGGAATTTTGAACCGCTCGGCCACGAAACTCGCCGATTTGGACACGCTGGACTGATAGGCCCCCAGGAGAAGGGGCACCTTTTCCTGATTGATCAGGCGCTCGGCCTCGGTCTTGCCGACTTCCGGGGAAGCCTGGCTGTCTCCCCAGATGACCTGGAGTTTGGCTCCTTTCAAATTTGGGATCCCCTGCGTCCGGGCAAAGGGAATGTCGAAGTCATACTTGTTGTTGATCACATCGATTGCCGTTTCGACCGCGTGCTTGGATCGAAGCCCGGAAGAAGCAATGGCCCCCGTGAGAGGATAGATCGACCCGATGCGAATGACATCCTGCGCCTCAGCCAGAACGGCTCCAAAAAGCAGAACCATCACCAAGGCAAAAACCGAAAAATACTCCAGCTTTTTCATCTTCCTTTCCTCCTCTTCTTATTTTTTTTGCAGCAATGCGGAATCCCAAAGGCAGCAACGAATGCCGGGCTCCGGCATATTGATTCGTTTCAAGAAATTTTTCAGCCTTAAAGTACCCTGATCTTCATTTTTTTTCAACGGGAAAAAGAAAACGGATATGGGCCATAATAGCCGATGGGAGGATTGGGGGCGGATGGGGGTGGTATTTCAATTGACCAGCGGTATGGGGCCACTTATACTGATTCTGTCTCGAATTTTTCAGTCCCGGGGATTCAAAAAAAGCAGGAGGAGATTTCCATGATCCATCCTGAAAGGGTCCAAAGGCTTAATGACCGGCCCCTTCAGAAGGGCCGGTTCGTGCTCTACTGGATGCAGGCGTCCCAGCGGGCTCAGTACAACCACGCCCTGGAATACGCCATCCGGCAGGCCACCGAGCACAAACTTCCGTTAGTCACCCTCTTTGTCCTCACCGACGGATTTCCGGAAGCCAACCTCAGGCATTACACTTTTATGCTGGAGGGCTTGAAGGAGGTAAAATCGCGCTTGGAAGAGCGGGGGATTCTCTTTGTGGCCCTCAAAGGGACACCGGATAAAGAAGTGGTGAAGGTGTCCCGCCAGGCCTCCTTGGTGGTAACCGATTGCGGATATCTGCGGGTTCAAAAGGAGTGGCGCAATGAGGTTTCCGAAAACGCGACCTGTCCGGTCGTCCAGGTGGAAACCGATGTGGTGGTGCCGGTGGAAGAGGCCTACCCGAAAGAAGCCTACTCCGCAGCCGTGCTCAGGCCCAAAATAAACTCTCAGCAGCGAAAGTATCTGGTCCCCTTCTCCGAGACTCCGGTGAAACAAACCCTCCGAAGTCTGGATTTCCCGGGGTTGGACCTCAAAAAATCCATCCCGACGATTCTCTCCTCCCTTTCCATCGACCGCACGGTCCAGCCGGTGAACCATTTCCGGGGTGGAACGACAGAGGCGAAAAGGCTGCTGGAAAACTTCATCGCCCATAAATTAAAGGACTATGGGGAACTCCGGAGCGATCCCTCCCTGGACTGCGTTTCCCATATGAGCCCCTATCTTCATTTCGGCCAGATCTCGCCCCTCTACGTCGCCATGCAGGTGCAGGAGGCAGGAAGGATTCCTTTAAAAACCAGGGAGGCCTACCTGGAAGAACTGCTCGTCAGGCGTGAACTGGCCATGAACTTAGCCCATTACAACCCGGCGTACGATTCCTTCCGGGCAATCCCCGACTGGGCGAAAAGAACGCTGAAAAGCCACCAGAAGGACAAGCGGGAGTACGTTTATTCTCAGGATGAACTGGAGGAAGCCCGAACGCACGACCCCTACTGGAACGCCGCCCAGAAGGAAATGGTGGTTACCGGGAAGATGCACAACTACATGCGCATGTACTGGGGGAAGAAAATTCTGGAATGGAGCCTGAGCCCCGAAGAGGCCTTCCGCATCGCCCTCTACTTGAATAACAAATACGAACTGGACGGCCGGGACCCCAACAGCTTCACCGGCGTGGCCTGGTGCTTCGGCAAGCACGACCGGCCCTGGGGGGAGCGGAAGATCTTCGGTCAGGTGCGCTACATGAACGATGCGGGTTTACGGCGGAAATTTAAGATCGATGACTATGTGCGGAAAGTGAGAGGTTTGAAAAATTCATGACCTTGAAATCCGGCTCCTTAACCCCACCCCTCTTTCGTCTAATCCTTTTCAGTATGATTCCCCTTTTATTCCTGCCATCCATCGGCATGGCCCAGGTAGGATAGACGAGCATTTGGTGCCGCCGCATTTAATGCGTATCTATGGGACGAACATTTCCTGTAGGATCGTTAGGGTTTGCTCCAATGTCGATGAGGAGAGCTTCCCAAGCTTGCGCACCAGGCGCTCTCGGTCGACGGTGCGAATCTGATCAAGAACGATGAAACCCGACCGGCCTTCAAAGCGACAGGCGACGCGGAAGGGATAGGAGTGGGTTCCGGTTGTGAGGGGCGCTACGATAAACGTCCGAAGGTGGGCGTTGAGTTCATCCGGCGAAACAACAACACATGGGCGAGTCTTCTGAATTTCGCCTCCCCGCGTGGGGTCCAGATTCACCAGGAATACATCGCCACGGCGAACCCTGTCAGTCATCACCACTCCCATTCCTGGTCATCAAAGCGGGTGGGGGTAGGGGCTTCGAGTAATAGATCTTCCTGGCGCTGCCGCGCATCCCTGGCGGCGTCAGCCCAGCCGGAACGCGGAGGGGCCGCCCGGGCGATAATAATGGCCCCTTCTTGCACCCGCAGCTCCACCTCTTCAGTCAAACCGGCCTGTTCGATGAGCGGCTTGGGCAACCGGACCCCGCGTGAATTCCCGATGCGAACCAAATGAGTCTTCAAAGGAAATTCCCCTCCTATGTAGTGTGATTACATTATAATCACATATTGAAAGACCTGTCAACAGGGGAGGAGCGGGATTGGAGATCTTTCAGCGCCTTTTCATACGTTTGGTAGGCATCCTGCCCGAAGAGAACGAAGCGGACCAGTTGAATATCCGGATGGGCCTTCAGATAATCAATCACTGTTTTGAGGGCAATGGGCGCTGCTTCTTCCAGGGGATAGCCGTAGGCTCCGGTGCTGATGGAGGGAAAAGCAACGCTTTTCAGCTTATTCTGGCCGGCCACTTCCAGGCTGCGCCGGTAGCAGCTGGCCAGGAGTTCGGGAGCCTTCCTGCCGGCGGAATGATAAATCGGCCCGACGGTGTGAATCACATGCCTGGCCTTCAGGTTGTAGCCCTTGGTGATTTTGGCGTCGCCGGTTTCGCATCCCCCCAGGGTTCGGCATTCGGCCAGAAGCTGAGGGCCGGCCGCCCGGTGGATGGCCCCGTCCACGCCGCCGCCGCCCAGTAAGCTCCTGTTGGCCGCGTTGACGATGGCGTCGGCATCCTGGCTGGTAATATCTCCCTCTGCGAGTTCTATCCTTGCATTCCCGACTTTCACTTCCATGGCCCCCTCCTTTAAGAAACCGTGCCTTGATTCGTGTCCGTCCGGAACCCCGCTCTTTCCCTCCCCCTCACCCCAACCCTCTCCCGCAAGGGGAGAGGGAGTTCCAGGACGGACATCCAGGAGGGGCGCAAGGCCTTGCGCCCCTACACCGATATATCAAGACTATACTGACTTTTCGGGGGGAATGGCGGCTATTTTATTCGTTACGACATAGCCTTCACAGCCAGCGGACGGACGGCGGTTTGCGCTGCACCAGCTTTCTGAATTTCAGAACGGGGTAGCCCACGGTGCAGCAGGTGAAGATTTTGTTCTCCTTGGGGATCTCCAATTCTTTTACGATGGAAGGGTCCCGCTCGGCGGCGGTGGTGAAATAGCCGTTGATGCAGGTTCCCAGCCCCATAGCATGGGCCTGGAGCATGATGTGGGCCATGGCCAGGTGGCAGTTCTGCGCCGAAGAGTTGTTTTCCGCCGGGGCGTGAATGACGATCAGGGCCGGGGCATTGCGGAAGATGCGGTCCTTGCCCGCCTGGTAATACTCCCAGTTCAATCTAAAGCCCCGCATGTGGGTCTGAAGCCATGGAGGAACATTGACCCCGGGAGCGCTCAGCATCTTGTAGAGATTTCCGTAAAATACCGCCGTCCTTTGGGCGAGGGTCCGGACCATCTGGCGGTTGTGCACCACGACGAATTCAAAGTTTTGAGAATTATGGCCCGAGGGGGCATATCGGGCCATATCGATCAGCCTTTCCAGAGCCTGCCGGGGAACTTCCTGATCGGCAAAGACCCGACAGCTGCGACGGGAGCGGAGGAAGGCATCCAGGGTTTCAGGAGGGATCTTCAGATCTTTCGGAAGGTCGGGAAACTGCCCGGGGTTCAGCTCTTCGATGGATATGGCATCCGTCGGGCAGAACGCCAGGCAGTGGCCGCAGAGGGTGCAGTGTTCCTCATCGAAGGTCCGGACCTTTTCCCCTTCGAGAATGAATATGGCCGGGCACGCCGTGGCGCAATCCCCGCACGCGATGCACTTTGCTGGATCAACTTGAATTTTGGCCATGAGCGGTCTTTTTATTTCTTTAGATTTTTGGCGATCGTTTCATGAATGGTTCTGGAATTTTTTTCATCCCCGAAGAGGCCGATGCGCACCTTGACCATCGTCACATCCTTGCCCAGGGT
>JAPLIW010000470.1 GCA_026388915.1 Deltaproteobacteria bacterium | reverse complement strand
GTGGTAGGTCACCCGGGAAATCACTTTGGACATCTTCCTGCTCCCGCACCTCAAGCAGGTAATTTTCTTCTCATCTTCCTGCTTCATGACCAGAAATCCGCTCACGGCCTCACACTCTAGGCATTCATATTCATAGATGGGCACGGCCAAAACCTCCCCCAAATCTAATCAATGGGACGCAGATGAACACGGATCGATACGGATAAAGATTATGGCGCAGATTTACCCCAAGAAACAAAGACCAATATAAAAAAAGTACCAATTTAGCTGTTTGAAAAAGAACACCATCGCATGCTTATGTAAGGTCGTCATTCCTGCGAAAGCAGGGATCCAGGATTTATTCTAGGTGTTTCTGGATTCCCGTTTCCACGGGAATGACAGGAAAGAGATCCTTTCAAAGAGCTAAATTTTGAAAAAACGAATTTCTTTGAATCCGTGTTCATCCGTGTCCCATTCAATTTGCTAAAAAATATCCGCCGAGAACATATAGATCTCGGTCCCCTTCTCCTTCCATGCGTTCTTGGGCAACCCGGCCTTCCGGCAGGTTTCTTCCAGGAAAGTCACCCGGTCCCACTTGTATTCCGTGGCCACCTGGGGAAGCAGAAGACCGGTATAGAAACCCTTCTTGATGTAAAGGCCGTGTTTGCCCACTTTGATCTCTTTGACCTCGTCAACTCTTTGAAGGGGGGTCAGGACGGAAATCTCCAGGTCCAGGTCCTTCAGCTCGCTGGCGGAGAGGGGAGAAAACCGGGTGTCGTCAAAAGCCGCGGCTGCGGCCATCTCTTCCACCACCTGGTACAGGGGTCGGTTCGGCTGAATGGCGCCGATGCATCCCCGGAGTTGCCCGTGCCGGTGAAGGGAAACGAAGGCCCCCCGGTTTTCTTTCAGGTGCCCGGCGGCGATGTCGATCCTGGAAGGTTTCTCCCCTTTTAACCGTCTTTCGATGGCTGATTGGGCGATCTGCCGGAGAGTCTTTTTCTCCTCCTCCGTCAACCCCAGGCTGATCCCGGTCTTTTTGCGATCCGGCTCTTTTCCCGGAGATCCCGAGTTCCGGGAGAAGACCGCCGCCGCATATCCCACCACTCCGGAGCGGTCTCCGGTGACGTCTCCCGAGTTCAGGTACTTTAAAATCTTGGCGTGATTGGCTCCCAGTTCTTTTGCCGCCACCATAACCGCCACCACCGGCCCGCCCCCGCAGGCTTCTCCTTTGCCCGCCTCCAGATCGCGGCTGAGCTTCTGAGCATCAAAGGCTTGAATGTCGTCCAGGATTATTTTATCCAGCTGCACCGCCCGGTCGTAGGGATGGTAGTGGGAGAGGTCGGTGCTGGCCACAAGCAGGACCTTCTTCCCCTTCACCGCCCGGGCAATGGCCTTCCCGATCGTTTCACAGGAGCGGTAGTCCTGACTTCCAATGATCAAGGGCACAAGAGTGAATTTCCCCAGGACCTCCTGGAGGAAGGGCAGTTGAACCTCCAGGGAATGTTCGTGCGAATGCGCCTGGGGGAGAGACTCGATGAGGCTGCTTTCGCTTTTGAGCTTCTGGCAAAGATCTTTCTCGATCGGCAGGACTCCCAGAGGGGTTTCATAGCCTCCCCGGTCATAGACCGATGCTCCTTGAACGGGAACCCGGTGGCTCGGGGCCAAGATCACCACCGCATCGAACTTCATCCCTTCCACGGTCTTGAAGGCATGGGCCGCCACCAGGCCGGAATACATATACCCGGCGTGGGGGGAAACCAGGCCGACAATCTCCCCGGGCACTTCTTCTTTGGCTGCCTTGGATAAGAATTCCCGCACCTGGCGGGACAGGGTTTTGCTGTCCCCGGGGTAAAAGGAACCAGCCACGGCAGGTTTTCTCACATCTTCTTTCATAGCTTTCCCTTCCTCTTTGGCTCTGCCCCGCTCCTGACAGTTCGCAGAGGCTAAAAGGACCCAGCTTCCCGCAATCGCCAGAATAAAAGGAAAAAACCAATTCACCCGGGTACGGAAAATGTTCCTCATGGCATTCGGGTTTGGTTCTGTTTCTGAATGGTTGGAGGGAAAGCCGTCCCTCCGGAAAGAACGATTTTTAAACCCTCTTCGACGGTGAAATCCGTAACGATCAGGTCTTCCTCCTTGAACAGGGCCACGTTTCCAATATACAGATTGTTGGTGGGAAGGTAGACCGAATAGAGGCGTTGAGACTGCGCGCTCCCCTTTATGGAAACCTCGCTGGTCAGGAATCCTATGGCATAGGTCCCCATCTTCGGGTATTCCACCAGAACGACTTTCTTAAAGGAGGGGCTGCTGGAGGGCTGGAAGGCTTCCACCAGCTGTTTGATGGTGGGATAAATGTTCTTGACCACGGGGGCCCGCATCAGCAGGCTCTGGAACCAGTTCAAAATCCGGGAGCCAAGGACATTGGTGGCCACGACCCCCACCAGAAAAATGATCACGATTTCGGTGAGAATCCCCAGGCCGGGAATTTCCCTTCCCAGGATCTGCGGGATGATGGGATTCAGGAAGCCGTCGAGGACGCGGAAAAGCCAGTAGAGGGCAAAGGCGGTGATCAGGATGGGGACGACCACCACCAGCCCGGTGAAAAAGGTCCTCTTGACCGCCCCCTTCATTCTCTCCATGGTCTTCTCGAAAAAAGAAAATCAAAAAGCGATTAATGGCAGGTACCGCAATGGTGGCTGGAACAGCCGCTGCATCCGCCTGCTTTGGAAGAAGCGGCGACAAACTTGGACCCGCTCTTGAAGCTGAAAGCGGAGACTTTCTTGCTCAATCTGCTGCTGTTGCACTTGGGACACTGGACTTTGGTTTTATCGTTGAAGACGATCTTCTCGAAGTCCTCGTCGCATTTGGGGCAGTGGTATTCAAAAATCGGCATCCCCGATCTCCTTTTCTTCTTGCTTAGGAAATTATAAAAGTCTCTGCGCCCTCCAAGGAAGAAGAAAAAATCAACCGCGGAGTGCGCGGAGACCGCAGAGCTAATTCTTGGTAAAGACAAAAAACACAAATTCCTTTATGGACATGGACCCCTCTTTGCCTTTCGGTCTTCCGGGGATCGAGACAAGAGAATGAACGAAGAGGAAGCAGAGAGCGGTCCTGGAAAGCCTCTTGGCCGTTTTGACCTTTTTTCCCCCTGCATCCTGGCCCTGAGGATTTTGGCCTTTTCCACCTCTGCGTGCTCCGCGACCTCTGCGGTTAAGTTTTTTTATTTAATTATAACAAAGGGATGGGTAGGAAGCAATGCAAATGCGGAATGGCGAATTCGGAATAAAAAAAGAAAATTTCAACCCCCCAATAATTCCGCATTCCGCATTCCGAATTCCGCATTTATCAAGCTTTATGCTTTTTCAATCCTCACCTTGGCCCCGTCGGCGACTTTCTTGAAGACCTTGGCATCTCTACTAACCTTTCCGATCACGTTCACCGCGCTCGCCGGGCGCACCTCGTTGCCCCGGCTCACCGGGGTAGGGCCGAAGAAGATGCAGAAAGCGCTCCCCGAGGGCCAGTACCCGAGGTCACCCACTTCCACCAATTCCTTGGCGTCCTTCTCCAGCGAGGATTTCACCGGGATGGCGAAATAAATCTCATCCCCCCAGGTATTGCCCCTCGCCTCGATGGGAAGAGCCTCGTAAATTTTCTTGGCCGTCGGGGAATCGTTCAAAACCGCGTCCGCTTCCACGTTTCCCGCTTTGATCTTGATCTGGTTGCTCATACTCGCCTCCTGTATCCATTAAGAATAAAGGTACGTGATTTATTGATGAGTCCATAATTGAGAAGACCCAGATGACCGGATTCGCGTCCATGGCCTCAACATTAACAGTTTGGAGTGCGGCGACACGTCGCCGCTTTCAGAAGGCGCGATACGTCGCGCCGGCCCGATTGCACCCCAGCTCGCAGGCCTCGAAAAAGCGCCGTCCTGCCGGCGCACTCCAAGCAGAGGGCCGGAAGGGCGCAGAGGTGCCGAAATAAACCGTGATCGTCTCAACGAGTAACCAGTAACGAGTAACGAGGTTCACTCATGCGTAGCTGTGCAGCCCGGAAAGAAGATAATTGACCCCGAAATAGGTGAAGATGACGGCGACGAAGCCGACGATGGAGAGGATGGCGGTGCGTCTGCCCCGCCAGTCCCGGGTGACACGGGCGTGGAGGAATATGGCATACACGAACCAGGTGATTAGAGACCAGGTCTCCTTGGGGTCCCAGCTCCAGTAGGCACCCCACGCGTAATTGGCCCAGGCCGCCCCGGTGACAATCCCGATGGTGAGAAGCGGAAAACCGACGGCGATGGTCCGGTAAATCAGCTCATCCAGAGAATCCAGGGCCGGAAAGAGGCCGGTCACGTCTCCACCCATCTCTCCCTTTCCTTCCTTCCGGAGCTTGACCAGGTAAATGACGCTCACCGCGCAGGAGAGGGCAAAGGCGGCGTAGCTGAGAAAGCAGGTTATGACATGGGCGTGGAGCCAGTTGCTCTGCAGGGCCGGAATCAGGGGGTCGATCCTGGCGGAGATCCCCGGGGCCAGGGACGCGTAGGCGTTGAAGGCGAAGGCGAAGGGCAGGGCAAAGGCCCCGATGACCCGGGACTTCAGCTTTCGTTCCCAGAGGAGGTAAAGAAGGGCGATGCACCAGGAGAAGAAGACCAGGGATTCGTACATGTTGGAGAGCGGGGCATGGCCGATGCCCATCTGGTAAGATTCCACCCAGCGCAAGAGGATGGCCGCCGTCTGGATCAGCAGGGTGAACCAAACTGTTCCCGTGGCAAGCTTCCCCAGCCGATCGGAGCGGAAAGCCAAAAAGACAAAGTACAGCACCGCGCAAGCGAGGTAAAGAAAGGTCACGGCGCTGACCAACCTGGGGCTGATCATGCGGGGTCCCCCTTGGTGTTTTCCTTCTCTCCCCGGAAAGACGGTTCGCTCAGAGATCGGCCGACGCGGTCCAGCTCTCTCTCGAAATCCGCCCGGTTCCGGTGGCTGGAGCCGGCCATCTCCACCAGCGTCTCTCCCTTCTTCTCCGTCATTCTAACCCAAATCCGGCGATGGGACATGAAGAAGGTCATATAGAACCCGGCCATCATGAGGAAGCACCCCACCCAGACCACCCATACTCCCGGGTCCCGGTTCACCTGCAGGCCGGAGTAATACTTGGGCTGGAGCTCCCGGATCCGGAATTCGAAACGCCCGGGCCTCTGGGGAACGAACTCGGGATGATTTTGGAGGACCACGAGGTTTTCCACGGGCCGTTCTCCCTCCAGGAGCGTGCCCTGCAAGGCCGGGCCCATGCCCTGCAGGTCAGGGATGAAGCGGTTCAGCACCAGAGAGTTGGGGCTCCCCGGGATCTCAACTCTCTCCCCCGGCTGGGCGGAAAGCGTGAATCCTCTCCGGGAAGCCCGTTCCACCACCTCCAGAACGACCTTCTCCACCGAGGCCACTCCATAACTGGATTGGTAAAGAGAGATCCCCTTGTAGGTGAGGGGATGATTCACCAGGATGGGCTCGGTCAGGATTTTTCGTTCCCCCTCAAGGATGGTTACGGTGCTTTTGAATTCCCGGGGGGCTCCCGTGGGGTAAAAGGAAACGCTGAATTGATCCAGCTTGACTTTGAAACCCAGGGGCTGGACCTGCCGCCCGCTTCGCAGAAAAATCCGGTCCGCGGTTTCCCCTTCCACGATGTTCACGTATCCGCGGAAACCGAAAAAGGACCCGATCATGGCCCCCAGCAGGATGATCAGGATGCTGAGGTGGATGCAATAAGATCCCAGCCGGGACAGTTTCCCCTTTTCCGCAAAAAGGTACCACGCCCCCTGATCCTGCAAAACCCGGGGCCGGCCGAACGCGTGCAAAACCCCGCCCTGAATTCTGGCCAGGGAGTCCTGGGGCGAAAGAGAGAGCGAAAACCGTATTCCCGGAGCCGTCGCCTTCCATTGCCCCTCGTCGGGTTTGATTTCCGGCCGGGAGAAGAACCTGCGGAGCGAGGGCCACCGCTTCAAAGAGCAGACGATCAGGTTCAGGCTGAGGAGAGCCAGGAGAAAGATGAACCACCCGGCATGGTACATGTCCAGGAAGCCGAGGATGCCCAGGATTTTGTAGGTGGAGACTCTATAGATGCGGAGATATTCCTCGGGCGTGCCGTTCTGGGGAATCAGGGTGCCGAAGATCGAGGCCACGGCCAGGACGATTAAAAGGGGAATCGTCAGCCGAACCGAAGACAGGGCCGCCCAGAGGGAAGGGAAAAATCTTTTTTCTTTTTCCGTGGACAACGGCTACCTCAGAACAAAAAATACAAAACTTAACCGCAGAGATCGCAGAGTACGCAGAGTATTAAAAAAAGGAATAATGATGATCTCGTAAAAAGTCAGAAAAGCCGTCGCTCCCGCGGAGGCGGGAGCCCAGAACTGCTTGATTTAACTGGATTCCCGCTTTCGCGGGAATGACGAAAACGGCATAAAAACGACTTTTTAGGAACCCATCATAGTTGATTGATGGAATAAAAAGGCCGAAGGAAATGAGAGTCCCGGGGGAAAAGCCTTGACAAGGCGTACGTTTTTATGTACGCTTACAAAGAGGGGGAAAATATGACCACCATCAAAGCTACGGAAGCCAGAGCCAGGCTCTTTAAGCTGTTGGACCAGGCGGCGGAATCCCATGAGCCGATTCAGATCACCGGAAAAAGGTCAAACGCGGTCTTGATCTCCGAGGAAGATTGGCGGTCGATTCAGGAAACCCTTTACCTCTTGTCCATTCCGGGCATGCGGGAGTCCATCCGCAAGGGTCTTAAGACCCCGGTGGTGAAGTGCAGCGAGACGCCCGGATGGTAGAGTGGAAAATCGTATATACCCGTCAAGCGCAAAGAGATGCCCGCAAAATCGCCTCAGCGGGCCTGAGGCCCAAAGCCGAAAAATTACTCGAGATCTTATCCCGGAACCCTTATCAGACCCCTCCAACCTTCGAAAAGCTGGTGGGAGACCTCTCCGGCGCTTATTCCCGCCGGATCAATATCCAGCACCGCCTCGTATATCAGATTTTGGAAGAGCAACGGACCGTGAAAGTGATCCGGATGTGGACGCATTACGAGTAATTGCTTATTTCATTCAGGTAAACCCACGGCTCT
>JAPLIW010000500.1 GCA_026388915.1 Deltaproteobacteria bacterium | reverse complement strand
GCCCTCCCCCCTATTCCTCCTCCCACCCCCTCGCCCGCTCCACGGCCTTCTTCCACTTCCGGTAGAGAGCCTCTCGCTGTCTGACGGGCATCCGGGGGGTGAATTTTTTCCGGACTTTGAAATTCCGGGCTATCTCATGAGTGTCCTTCCAGAAGCCTACGGCCAGGCCGGCCAGGTAGGCGGCGCCCAGGGCGGTGGTCTCGGTGGTCTCCTGGATGACAACCGGAACGCCGAGGATATCCGCCTGGAACTGCATGAGAAAGGCGTTGGCCGCGGCACCGCCGTCTACCCGAAGTTCCTTCAGCCTGATCCCGAAGTCTTTCTCCATGCACTCCAGAACGTCCCGCGTCTGATAGGCGATGGACTCCAGGGCAGCCCGGGCGATGTGGGCCTGGGTCGTTCCCCGGGTAACCCCCAGGATCGCCCCCCGGGCGTACATGTCCCAGTAGGGAGCGCCCAGGCCGACAAAAGCCGGGACAAAATAAACCCCGTCATTCGATGAAAGCCCGGCCGCCAAGGGTTCGCTATCCGAAGCCCGGGAGATGATCCTCAGGCCGTCCCGAAGCCATTGCACCACCGCCCCGGCGATGAAAACACTTCCCTCCAGGGCATACTCTACTTTCTTCCCGGTTCCCCACGCGACAGTCGTCAGGAGATTGTTTTGGGAGGCCACCGGCTTTTCACCCGTGTTCATGAGGAGGAAACAACCGGTGCCATAGGTGTTTTTGGCCTGCCCCGGGCGGAAGCACGTCTGCCCGAAAAGCGCACCCTGCTGATCCCCGATGATTCCTGAAAGGGGGACTTCCGCCCCGAAGAAGACCGCCGGGGAGGTATGCCCGTAGAGCTGGCTGGAGGGTTTGACGGCCGGCAAAATTTTTTCCGGGATACCCAGAAACCTAAGAATCTCCCGGTCCCAGGAGAGATTGTGGATGTTGAAGAGAAGCGTCCGGGAGGCGTTGGAATAATCGGTGAGGTGAAGCTTTTTCCCGGTCAGCCGGTAGACCAGCCAGCTGTCAATGGTTCCAAACGCCAGTTCTCCCCTTTCGGCTGCTTTGCGGATCTTCTTATCATGCTCCAGAATCCACTGGACTTTGGTCCCCGAAAAATAGGCATCCACCACCAGGCCGGTTTTTTTCCGGAGTTTTTCAGCAAATTTCGTTTTTTGAATCCGCGAGCAGGCCGGGGCGGTGCGGCGGCACTGCCAGACGATGGCGTTATAAACCGGCTTGCCGCTCTCCCGGTCCCAGACGACCGTGGTCTCCCTTTGGTTGGTGATTCCGATGGCGGCGATATTCTGGAGAGACAGACCGGCCGAGTCCAGGGCCCGCCGGGCCGCCTCCATCTGGGAATCCCAGATCTCCATGGGATCGTGCTCCACCCAACCGGGTTGGGGATAGATCTGCTGGAACTCCTTGGAGGCGATGCTGATGATCTTGCCCCGCCGGTCAAAGACGACCGCCCGGGAACTCGTGGTGCCCTGGTCCAGGGCCAGGATATACTTTTCAGTCATGGTAGTTCCCTCTCCCAGCCTGTCTCCAGATTCCTGGTGCCTGATTCCTGTCTTTTCTATTCCGCAATCCGCATTCCGAATTCCGCATTCGCTACAGCCACTTTTTCCGCCGGAACAGGGTGAGCATGAGGATGGCGACGAAGCCCATGACCGCCAGGATCAGGGGATATCCCCACGGCCAGTCCAGTTCGGGCATGTGCTTGAAATTCATCCCGTATACCCCGGCGAGGAAGGT
Organism: Deltaproteobacteria bacterium; assembly: GCA_026388915.1. GTDB lineage: Bacteria > Desulfobacterota > SM23-61 > SM23-61 > SM23-61 > SM23-61. The sequence continues at coordinate 1,180 of JAPLIW010000500.1, read as the reverse complement.
CAAGGGCATGAAGATAGTGGCAATGATGGTGAGCACTTTCATCACCGCGTTCATCCGGTTGTTAAGGCTGGAGAGATAAATATCGAGCATCCCGGAGAGCATGTCCCGGTAGATTTCGATGGTGTCCATGACCTGGATGGCATGGTCGTAAACATCCCGCAGGTAGATCCGGGTGCTCTCCTGAATTCCGGGGAATTCCCCCCGTTCCAGGCTGCTGATGACTTCCCGCAGCGGCCAGATCCATTTCCGCAGGAGGAGCATCTCTTTTTTCAGGTTCTGGATCTTCTGCAGGGTGGCGGTGCCGGGGTCGGCGAGCAGTTTTCCTTCCAGGACTTCGATCCTTTCCCCCAGCCTTTCCAGCACCCCAAAATACTGGTCCACCACGATGTCCAGGAGGGTGTAGGCCAGGTAGTCGGCCCCCATTTTCCGCAAGCGTCCCTTCCCCGCCCGAAGCCGCTCTTTCACGTTGGCAAAATCATCCCCTTCTTTCTCCTGGAAGGTAAGGAGGGCATTGGGGCGGAGGATCAGGCTGATCTGCTCGGCTTCGACCTCGTCCTTCTTCTCGTGGTAGGAGAGCAATTTTACGACGAGGAAGAGGTCCTCTCCGTAATCTTCGACCTTGGGTCGCTGCTCCGTGTTGAGGATGTCTTCCAGGGCCAGGGGATGAACGCCGAAGCAGTTGCCCAGCTTTTCCAGGACCTCCACCTGCTGGATTCCGACCACATTAATCCAGGTAACGGCGGGTCCCGTGGGGAAAAGGTAACAGGAATCAAAGGTCTCCAGTTCTTTTTCCTGAAAACCCTGGCCGTCGTATTCCACCACCCCGACGCGTGTCTTCTCCGTCAACTTCTCCCCGATATGGACCAGCGTCCCGGGGGGGAGACCCGCTTTCTTGGATCTTTTTTTGATCAGCTTGGCCATAATCAAAAAACAGGTTTGAGGTCCAAGGTTCGAGGTTTTAGGTCTTTGCTATAACTCATAACTCATGGTCTCCTAAAAAGTCTAAAAACCCCTTTTCCCGTCATTCCGGCGAAAGCCGGAATCTAGTTATTCCAAAGAGCTATATAACCTTGCATAAATAAAGCGACATAAATATAATAAATATTATTGGAATGGATGTAAAAGACCTTGTACCTGTGACGGTGCTTTCTGGATACTGCGGAATGTTGAAGTTAAAGAC
>JAPLIW010000897.1 GCA_026388915.1 Deltaproteobacteria bacterium | reverse complement strand
TTCTGGTCAGCCACCGCTGGATCGTTCGATGTTGTTGCGGGCAATCCTCCTTGGGTTCGATGGTCGAAACTTCCCGAACTCTACCGGGAACGAGTTACCCTCTGTGCCAATGTAGATGAGACACTTCCCCCCTTGGAATTTAGAGTATATTATTGAGGGCGGGAAGGAGAGAATATAATGGACAAGAAAGATTCGATGTTGGCTCATATTCCAAGAGGACTTGAAGAAATGAAAGGAGCCCATAGGGCGACTGGAATTTCTTCAAGCGACCGGACCTCCGGTCCGGTGAGTGTTTCTGTGGTTCCTGATCCCGAGGTACCGGAGAAGGCTATCCATCGCCGGTTCACGGCTGAATACAAGCGACGGATACTCAGGGAAGCTGAGACCTGTAAGAAGACGGGACAGCTTGGCGCCCTTTTGCGTCGAGAGGGATTATACTCATCCAATCTGAATACTTGGCGGCGGCAGGCAGAACAGGGAACCTTGGATGCCCTGTCACCGAAGAAGCGGGGACCAAAGGAAAAGAAGCCCGATCCTTCTATCCGTCGGATTGCCGAGTTGGAAAAGGAGACCCAGAAGTTGAAACATAAGCTCCGGCAGGCAGGGCTTATCATCGAGGCTCAAAAAAAAATAGCCGAGATCTTCCGGACACCCCTCGAACAGAACGAAGAGACGACCTCATGAAAGTCACTGAATCCTTGGCAAAAGAGGTTAATGTCCAGCAGGCTTGTTGTGCCTTGGCGGTTTCCCGGGCCAGTTTCTACCGTTGGCAGGATCGTGAGGATGAGTCCTGCAGGGAACATCAGAGACCACTATCTCCCTTGGCTTTGTCGGGGGAGGAGGAAAAAGGCGTTTTGGAAATACTCCATGCAGAACGGTTTTTTGATCGGGCGCCCCAAGAGATCTACAACGCCCTCCTGGATGAAGGCAATTACCTGTGCTCGGTGAGGACCATGTATCGGATTCTGGAGAAAAATAACGAAGTGAAAGAACGGCGGAATCAGCTTTCCCATCCTCATTATGAAATACCCGAAATGCTGGCCGAGAGGCCCAACGAGGTCTGGTCCTGGGATATTACGAAACTCAGGGGGCCGGTCAAGTGGACCTATTTTTACCTGTACGTGATCCTCGACATCTTCAGCCGGTATGTGGTCGGATGGATGGTCGCCCACCGGGAACTGGCGTCCCTGGCACAGAAACTGATGGAGCAAACTTCTACGAAACAGAATATCCAACCGGGGCAACTGACGATTCATGCTGATCGAGGTTCCAGTATGACATCCAAACCGGTAGCCTTTTTGATGGCTGATCTAGGAATCACCAAGAGCCACTCACGACCTCATGTGAGTAATGACAACCCCTATTCAGAATCTCAGTTCAAGACCATGAAATACCGGCCGGAGTTTCCCGATCGATTCGGATCCATTGAAGATGCCAGGTCCTTCTGTCAGGACTTTTTCACCTGGTACAACGCCGAACATTACCACTCAGGCATTTGTTTCCTGACTCCAGCGGATGTCCATTATGGACGAACTGAGCAAATTATCAAAGAGCGGCAGGCAGTTCTGAACGCTGCCTATGAAAAACATCCGGAACGGTTCAAAGGGAAAATGCCCAAACCAGGGGCCTTACCTACTACCGTCTGGATCAACAAACCGGTACCTCAAAAAAGCG
>JAPLIW010000818.1 GCA_026388915.1 Deltaproteobacteria bacterium | reverse complement strand
AGTGAATTGAACCAGATCATTCGTCCCGATGCTTACAAAATCAATCTCTCTCATCAGTTTCTTTGCCATGATAGCCCTACAACGATACATAGTAAAATAAATGCTTGACGAAATAGCCTGACTCTGTTACTTGTTTATCATAAACAAGGGCAGGAGGTGGGCCATGATCCCGGAGAATCGTGTTTACGATGGCAGTTTTCCCATCCCGAAACTGTTGATCGATAAAGAGGACATCGGACGTTTCATGGAGGAGTTCCGGGGGTTTCACGCCCAGTTTGCGGATTGCTTTTCTCGTGAGGAGCCACGGGAGAATTTTTACCAATACATGGCGGGCCAGATGAGCCAACTGGAGAGGAAATCCATCGAGCCGATCGCTTTGAATGTGGAAAGCGCCAAGGTGCGGGCCATGCAGCACTTCCTGAGCGATATTGCCTGGGAGGAAGAACGGATTCTTTCCCGATACCACGGCATGGTGTCCGAGGATCTGGGGGATTCTGAGGGAGTGCTCATTTTCGATGAATCGGGCTTTGTGAAGAAGGGGAATGAGTCCGTGGGCGTTTCCCGACAGTACTGCGGCAATATCGGCAAGGTTGAGAACTGCCAGGTGGGGGTCTATGCGGCCTATGCCACGCGCCACGGGTACGCATTCCTGGACAGCCGCCTGTTTATTCCGGAGAAGTGGTTCGGGGAAGACTACGCGGAGCGCAGGGGGAAATGCAGGCTTCCCGCGGACTGTTCGTTCAGGACGAAGCCGCAGTTGGCGGTGGAGATGCTGGAGAGGATCGTCTCCGAGGGGGTGATTCCCTTTCGGTATGTTATGGCGGATACGGTCTATGGGAGCAGTCCGGAGTTTCTGGACGCGGCGGACAAGGTTCCGGGGGTGACGTATCTTGTTTCCCTTCCCCGGGACACCCTTTGCTGGCTGCAGGAACCGGCCACCCTGGAGAAGACCTACCGGTACGGCGGGGAGCAGAGGAGAAAACGCATCCTTGCAGAAACCGAAAAGAAGCCTGTCACCTTCGAGAAGATTGCCCGGGGGACGAACGACTACTTCTGGTATCGCCGCACCGTGTCCGAGGGGACGAAGGGGCCCATGACCTATGAGTTCATGAAGAAGCGGGTCGTTCTGTGCAAAGACGGACAGCCCGACCGGATCGTCTGGCTGATCGTTCGCAGGAGCCTTGGGGAAGGCACCACGTATTCCTACGTCATCTCCAACGCCGGCAGATCCGTCCGGCTGAAAACCTTTGTCTGGCTTTCGGGAGTGCGCTGGGCCATCGAGCAGTGCTTCGAGGAAGCCAAATCGAACCTGGGAATGGATCACTACGAGGTAAGGAAGTTTCCCGGGTGGCGCCACCATATGCTGACCTGCATGCTGGCTCATTTTTTCCTCTGGCACATGAGAATCCGGTTGGGGGAAAAAAGCACCAGCCATTACGCTGTCGCAGCTTAGGCTCCTCATCAGCGCCGTGTTGCCCATGAAAATATTCGACGTCTCCGATCTCATTGACCTTGTCTCATGGATACAGAGGAAGAATCACCGGGCCTACCTCTCTCACCGAAAACGGAAACGGGCTGCGCTAAAGGTGGCATACTATGTATCGTTGTAGGGTTAACATGAATTGTCACTATTTGGTATGCTTTATGCTCCTTTACCAAATTGAGAGGAAAGGATAATGCCCAAAAAAGTATTGGTCGTTGATGATGAACAGGTGATTCGAAAGTTTCTAAGAATCCACTTAATCAACTGGGGTTATGAAGTAAAAGAAGCTGTGGATGGAGTAGAGGCCTTGGAAC